>JANYKY010000022.1 GCA_025357975.1 Gemmatimonadaceae bacterium | reverse complement strand
GCCGCGGCAATCACCAGTCCACCGATGCTTGGTCCGATGATACGACTGGCATTCACCATCGAGGAATTCAGAGCGATTGCGTTCGGCAAATCGGCGCGGTCTTCGACCATCTCCACGACGAATGCCTGCCGCGCAGGCGTGTCGAACGCGTTTATAATCCCCTGTGCAACCTGGAGCAGAAGAATCCACGGCACGCTTATGCGGCCCGTGAACACCAGCGCGGCGAGTGCGAACGACTGAATCATCGAGAGGATCTGCGTCACCACGAGGATGCGATGACGGTCCATCCTGTCCACGAGCACACCCGTAAACGGCGCGAAGAGCAACGTTGGGATCTGCCCGCAGAAACCCACGATCCCCAGCAGCAGAACCGAGCCCGTCAATCGGTACACGAGCCAGCTAGTCGCAATTCGGGTAATCCACGTTCCGATGAGAGAAACGCTTTGGCCGCCGAAAAACAGACGGTAATTACGGCTACGAAACGCGCGAGTGAGCCGCGGGCGGCCTTCTCTGAGCGAAATTTCAGTCATCTGTCGTGAAACACCATGTGGCCGAAGTGTAAGCAATGTAGAGACCGGGCAACTAACGTTTTCCGGCGGTCGCCGATACGTTTAGAAACCGCGGTTCAAGCGCGATTCAATGCGCCAGCGCCAGTTTTCCGGAGAATGCATGATCGACCAAGTCCCCACGACCGAAGAATCCCTCAACGCTGTTTTTGAAGCACGAATTGCGGCCGGCGAGACGATCGAGCCAAAAGACTGGATGCCAGAGAAGTACCGCACCCAGCTGATTCGCATGATGTCGCAACACGCGCATTCGGAGATCGTCGGAATGCTTCCCGAAGGCAACTGGATCACTCGCGCCCCCAGCCTCAAGAGGAAGATGGTGCTGCTGGCAAAGGTGCAGGACGAAGCCGGCCACGGACTCTACATCTACTGCGGAACCGAGACACTTGGCGTCGATAGATCGGAGCTGGTCGATCAACTTCTCTCTGGAAAAGCGAAGTACTCGAGCATCTTCAATTACCCGACACTCACCTGGGCCGATATGGGAGTCATCGGATGGTTTGTCGACGGTGCTGCGATCGTGAATCAGACAGTTCTCGCGAAGGCCTCATACGGCCCGTATGCGCGCGCAATGATTCGCATCTGCAAGGAAGAAAACTTTCACAAGAAGCAAGGCTACGAGATCATTGCGACTCTCGCGAAAGGCACCCCCGAACAAAAAGCGATGGCGCAGGACGCCGTCAACAGGTGGTGGTGGCCATCATTGATGATGCTCGGGCCGAGTGATACAAACTCGCCGAATACTGCGGAGCTCATGCGTTGGCGCGTGAAGCGAAAAACCAACGACGAGCTGAGACAACGCTTCATCGACATTACCGTTCCGCAAGCCGACGCAGTTGGCCTTACCTTGCCCGATCCCAATCTCAAATTCAATCCCGAAACTCAGCATTACGACTTTGGAGACATCGACTGGGATGAGTTCTGGCAGGTCGTGAAAGGCAACGGTCCATGCAATCGCGAGCGGTTGCAGGCACGGCGAGATGCGCACACGGATGGACAATGGGTGCGTGAAGCTGCCGAAGCTTACGCGGCGAAGCACGAAGGCTCCGCGCGACAGTCAGCAGCCTGAGACGGCAATGGCATCGAGTGTTTCTGTCGGAACAGGCTACGAGGATCAGGAAAAGCCCGACGATAAGGCCGGACAGAGCCAGTGGCCTTTGTGGGAGGTCTTCACGCAGAAAGATGGCGGCGCTCCGCACGAACATGCCGGTAGTGTTCATGCAGCCGATGCTGAAATGGCGCTGCAGAACGCGCGTGACGTCTACGGCCGGCGCGGAAATGTCGTGAGCATGTGGGTGGTGCCTTCTGCTGTGATTACAGCGAGCCCGAGCGATCAGGCCGGGCCATTCTTCGATCCCGGTGCGGAGAAGATTTATCGTCATCCGCAGTTCTACAAGATTCCCCGCGGGTTGAAGGGTTTCTGAGCTGCGACTGTCTCGACAGGCATGACTGACACAACTACTTCGATGCCGGTCGCGGGCGCCGCAGGCTCCACCGATTCGGCAGTCCTCGCGGAATACCTGCTGCGCCTCGGCGACGACCGTCTCGTGCTCGGGCATCGACTCTCGGAGTGGTGCGGCCACGGTCCGATCCTCGAGGAAGATATTGCGCTCGCGAACATCGCTCTCGACTTGATCGGGCAGGCTACGATGTTCCTCAAGCTCGCCGGCGAAACCGAAGGCAAGGGACGAAGCGAGGACGCTCTCGCGTATTTCCGCGACGCGATCGGCTACCGTAACATTCATCTGGTCGAGCTTCCCAAAGGCGACTACGCGTTCACTATCGTCCGGCAATTCTTGTTCGACGTGTTCAGCTATCACGTGCTCGAGCAGCTTCAGGGCAGCTCACACGCAGATATTGCGGGCATCGCTGCGAAAGGCTTCAAGGAAGTGCGTTACCACGTGAGGCATTCGAGTGAATGGGTCGTCCGGATGGGCGACGGAACGGCGGAAAGCCATCTGCGTGCACAGAAGGCCCTCGATCACCTGTGGCGCTTCACGGGCGAGATGTTCCAGGCCGATGATATTGACAGGCAGATTGCGCTCGCCGGAGTTGGCGCTGATGTCGAGGCGATGCAGCCGAAGTGGAAAGCCGTAGTCACCGAAGTATTCTCTCGCGCAACTCTCGTGATTCCAGGCGATGCTCCAGCGATGACCGGAGGCCGCAAAGGCCGGCACACTGAACACCTCGGACACATGCTTTCCGAGATGCAGATCGTTGCCCGGTCACATCCCGGCGCGGAGTGG
>JANYKY010000015.1 GCA_025357975.1 Gemmatimonadaceae bacterium | reverse complement strand
CGGGCCGTCGCTGGACGATGTTATCGAGACCGGCCGCAAAACACGAGCAGAGCTCGACCTTGTTGATTCAGGCGAGCTCCACATATGCGGCCCGGACAACTGTCGCCCGCGAAGTTGCTCCGCCAAACATGTCCAGGATCTGTCGCTGCGAATCGGCGTCGAGCAACGTTTGCGCTTCGTGCTGCCCATGAAGGTTCACGAGCATGCGGCCAATCTCGCCGAGCACTGTCGCAGTAACAGGCGATCCATTGGCCCACGCGCGGCCGCGGCCGGCGGTCGATATCTCGCGCTTCAGCACGACAGTGCCATCGTCTGTGTCGATTCCGCGCTCATCGATCAATGCGGCAATCGCTGGATGCGACCCAATGTCGAAAACACCTTCAACAGTTGCCTTGTCTGCGCCCGTGCGAATGAGATCTGAGCTGCCGCGTTCGCCAAGAAGAAATCCAAGCGCCCCGACAATTATGGATTTGCCCGCGCCTGTTTCACCCGACAGGACGTTGAATCCGCCGGAAAGGGGCAATGCCAGCGATTCTATGATCGCAAAATTTCTTATGCGAAGCTCGGTCAGCATTCAGCTGTCAATCACGTCCCGGCAGGTCGCCCCATCCAAGCTTGACGCGCATCTTCTCAAAAAAGCTGGCGCCCGGAAGCCGCACGATTCGCACAGGCCTGTCAGCTTTTCTAACTACGAGCTTCTCCCCAGGAACAAGCTGAGTACCGACCTGCCCGTCGATTGTGACAAGCATCTCCTCGGAGCTCTTCGACGTATCGATCGCAATCTCGGCATCGGGCGGAAGAACGAGCGGCCTCACCCCGAGCGTATGTGCAGAAATCGGGGTAAGGATCATTGACTCAACAGTCGGGACTACCACTGGCCCGCCCGCCGACAAGCTGTAAGCTGTCGATCCGGTTGGCGTCGAGATGATCACTCCGTCTGCCGCATAGGTTCCGATCGAATCGCCATTGACGGCAATTCCGAGGCGGACGACGCGCGCGAACCCTCCCTTGTGCACCACAACATCGTTCAGCGCGAGCCACTCCTGACGTACTTTGCCGCCCCCGTCCACAGCCCCGGCCTTGAGGCACATTCTCTTTTCAGCCACATAATTCCCGGACGCAAGCAGGCGCACTGCCTCCTCGATTCCGTCGGTGCCGCACGTCGTTAGAAATCCAAGGCGGCCGAGATTCACTCCGAGGATTGGAACCGGCGCACCGGCGAGGAGACGCGCTCCCCGAAGCAATGTTCCGTCGCCGCCGAGAGTTATCAGTGCATCGATTGTCTGTGGATCTTCGAGCCGCGTCCCCGCGCCCGCGACCTCATGCATCTCGCGCTCAAACTCGAGCTTGAGACCAAGCGACGGTGCAAGACGAAAAAGACTGTCGAGAATTTCCGGCAAGTCCGCATAACCCGTGTGGCCAATGACGCCGAGCCGCATCACCCGGCGCGCAGGTGCGCGCCCCGTGAGTCGCTTTGCCTGAGCTGACGAACTCTCGCCGCAATGCCGGTGGCATCCAGGCCGACTCCCGAGAGCTGTCGCGCGCGGGAAGCCTGTTCAATGAATTCGTCCGGGACACCATGCGCAGAAACACGGACCCCGGAGTTCATCCCGCCGACAACTGCAGACATGTGCGCGCCGAATCCGTTGATGACAGTTCCCTCTTCGACCACGAGCAAATACGTGTTGTCGGCAACAATTCCAGCGAGTGTTTCTGCGTCATGCGGCTTGATGAACCGGCAATTCACAACTGTAACGCTCACGCCTTCTTCGCTGAGCATGTCAGCGGCCGCAAGAGACGGCAGGACCATCGTGCCGGTTGCCAGAATCGCGATACCACCGTTCGCGTCGCGCGCACCCGCACCTTTGCGAAGAATTTCCCAGGTACCATAGGGGACTGCTTCGATCTCGGAGATGGGAGGCACAATATCCGGCGCCGCGTCTCTGGGATACCGAAGGGAGAAGGGCCCGCCTCGATGCGCCGCAGCCGTGCGTAGCAAACCAAGCATCTCGGCTCCGTTTTTTGGCGCAGTCACGGTCATCCCCGGAACGGCAAGCATATAAGCGATGTCGTATAGCCCCATGTGAGTTGGGCCATCTTCGCCGACGAGCCCCGCGCGATCCATCGCGAACACTACTGGAAGATGCTGGATCGCAACGTCATGGATCACATTGTCGTACGCGCGTTGGAGGAACGTCGAGTAGATAACGCAGACCGGGACGATTCCCCGAGTGGCCATTCCGGCCGCAAAAGTCACGGCATGACCTTCCGCGATTCCAACATCGAAAAAGCGATCAGCATGCTCCGTTGCGAAAACGCCAGTCCCCGTCCCGCTCGGCATCGCTGCCGTGATTGCGACGAGCTTGTCATTCTCGTCCGCGAGCTGTGACAATCCTTTTCCAAAGACTGTAGTGTAGTTGGCGTTTGCCGAGGACACTTTCAGCTGCTTTCCTGTCGCGGGATCGTGGCCGGCCGGAAGCGCGTGCCACTTTTCCGTGTGCTCGCCCGCAGGAAATCCTTTGCCTTTTTGCGTGATGACATGCACCAGGCGCGGCCCATCAAAGTCACGAACAGCCTTGAGGGTGTCCATCAGCGCATCCAGGTCGTGCCCATCAATTGGCCCGAAGTAACGAAAGCCGAGCTCCTCGAAAAGCACTCCCGGTGTCAGAAATGCCTTGACACTTTCTTCCCATTTTTTGACGATCGTGGCGACGCCGGTGCGTTTCGCTGGCGCTGAATCCAGCACCCCACCGACGGCGGATCGCAATCTATTGTAGAGAGGATTGCGCTGAATGGAGGTGAGATATTTGGACATCGCGCCGACATTGGGCGCGATGGACATCTCGTTGTCGTTGAGAATGACGACAAAGTCGCGGCCAGAAGCACCGGCGTTGTTGAGACCCTCATATGCAAGACCGCACGTCAGCGCGCCGTCGCCGAGAATCGATACAACCTTGAAGTTCTCACCGTTGAGGTCGCGCGCGGTTGCCATTCCGAGGCCTGCAGAAATAGCTGTTGCCGCGTGACCCGCGCCGAACGTGTCGAATTCGCTTTCAGCGCGCTTGAGGAATCCGGAGATTCCATGTTCCTGGCGGAGTGTTTCCATCCGCAAGTTGCGGCCGGTCAGCAGCTTATGGGGGTAGCCCTGATGGCCAACGTCCCAGACGATCTGATCTCGTGGCGTGTCGAATACCGCGTGAATCGCTACCGCAAGCTCGACGACGCCAAGGCCGGCGCCAATGTGACCGCCTGTTCTCGAGCACACCTCGATTAGCCGCTGCCTGATCGATGCCGAGAGATCACGCAGCTCGTCACGAGTCATCGATTTCAAGGCGGTTGGAAGCAGGACGTCGTCGAGTTTCGGCATTAAGTGTTGATGTTGTTCCGTCAGTGACTGCGTGAGATAACGAAGCCGGCCAGTTCTTCGAGATCGGCGGTAAGCAGGCTTTCCAGCCGCAGATCCTTACACGCTTCCTCAGTGAGCTTTCTCGCCCGCGCCAGCGCTCCCTCGATACCGAGGAGTGCAGGATACGTGCTCTTTTGAAGCGCCACATCCCGCCCTGCCGTCTTTCCAAGCTGGTCGGTCGACGCTGTTACGTCGAGAACGTCGTCCATGATCTGAAACGCCAAGCCAATGCGACAGCCGTACTGGCTAAGGGCCTCCACTTTACTCTGGCTGGCACCCGCCGCAATGCCACCGATCTTGACCGAAGCGGCGATCAGCGCTCCGGTTTTTGCCTGATGAACTGCGTCGAGCTCGTCACGGGAAAGCGCTCTTCCCTCGCCCTCCAGATCGAGAAGCTGCCCCCCGATCATTCCGCCTGATCCTGCACCCTGCATCAATACCTTAACTATCGTACAGCAGACATCGTCCGGCAACCGGAGACGCCGTGCGGCCCGGTGCGCAATCGAAGCTGCCAACGGGATCATCGCTGCACCGGCAGCAGTCGCGACAAGTATGCCGAACACGCAATGAGCGGACGGCCGCCCTCGGCGCATATCGTCGTCGTCCATGCAGGGAAGGTCGTCATGCACCAGCGAGTAGGAGTGAATGATCTCCACAGAGGCGGCGAGGTCTGACGGAGCTTCCCGCCCTCCAGCAGCTTCGTAGGCTGCCAGAACGAGCATGCCACGAAGGCGCTTTCCGCCCCCCTCGAGCGCATACTTGATGGCAGACCGAACAGGCTCTGGAATCGCTTCTGCCTGCTCCGAGCAAACACTGGCGACTGCACTGTCTACCGCGCGACGTCCCTTCAAGGGTTGAGCGCGAATCGCTCAGCCGGCGAAATCGCGGAGCTCCAGGACACCATCCGCACGCTCAACGAGCTCTTTGACTTTCGATTCGGTCTCGTTGAGCTCGAGGGATGCTTTGCGCAGCAGCTCAACGCCTTCCTCGAACAGCGCCAGAGAGGCGTTCAGGTCGAGCCGATCGCCTTCGAGCTGAGAAACGATTTTGTCGAGACGATCGAGGTTTTTTTCGAAGGACATTGGATAGGGGCGATCAGGAACGGAGGACGGATCAAACGGCTATTCACGGATCAACAGCCTATACACGGATCAAAAACGTGGAACGGCCATCAGGGGCCTAAGAGACACAACTAAGAGAAGGGAAAGTCAAAAAATCCCGGACAGCTACTGACCCTCCGCCACCCTCTTGACCGTTTTGTTGCTGATGGCCGTTCCCCGGTTTTGATCCGTGTATAACGCTGGTGATGTTTGCTTCCTCAATATCCCCGGAAAACGAGGCGATAACAAGGATTCTCAATCCGCGACGACAAGCATTCTGATGCCACTAGAACAACGATTCTCTTGCCGCTGGAACAACGATTCTGATGGCAATACCTGATGCAGATACGGCATTGACCGGCCACCGGATCTCGTGTATCCTTATATCCGGATATACGGATGCAACTTCCCCAGCAACTTCCCCTGTTCGAGCGGATGACCGCGCTCGCCGACCCCACCCGAAGCAGAATGCTGCTTCTCCTGGAGAGGCACGAGCTTACGGTGAATGAGATTCGGTCAGTGCTTCAGCTCCCGCAGTCGACGGTTAGCCGGCATCTCAAGCTTCTTGCCGACCAGGATTGGCTGACGTCGCGTCCTGACGGCACGAGCCGCCGTTATCGTACCGCCGAGAAGCTGGAGAATTCGAGCAGAAAGCTCTGGAATGTTGTCAGGGAGCAAGTCGCGTCTACTCCGGCTTCAGCTCAGGATTCGCGGCGCGTTCAGACCGTTCTCGCGCACCGCCGTACCCGCTCGCAAAAATTTTTCTCGTCGGCTGCTGGTCAATGGGACCGGCTTCGGCTCGAGCTTTTTGGCCGGCGCGCCGACCTGCTCGGCCTCATGGGTCTCTTCGATGAGCACTGGACTGTCGCCGACCTCGGCTGCGGAACTGGCCAGCTCGCCCAATCGATCGCTCCGTTTGTCAGCAACGTTATCGCTGTTGATGATTCTGCGGCGATGCTCGCGGCAGCTCGTCGACGCTTGAATACGGCGACGAATGTGGACGTTCGCAGCGGACGGCTCGAATCACTTCCCATTGAAGACGCGTCGGTCGATGCCGCCCTTCTCTTTCTCGTGATGCATTACATCCCCGAGCCGGGCGATGCGATCTCCGAAGCCCACCGCGTGCTGAAGCCGGGCGGCCGTCTCTTGATTGTGGACATGATGCCGCACGACCGGGAAGATCTCCTCAACGAGATGGGCCATGTGTGGCGAGGATTTTCTCCAGAGGCGATACGGTCGATGTTCTCTGATTCAGAGTTTACGAGTGTTCGATATCAGCCTCTGCCGGCAGACGAAGAAGCGAAGGGGCCCTCTCTGTTCTGCGCTGTCGGGCGAAAAAGTAGCGAGCCACAAAAAGCCGAAAAACCATTCAACTACGGTGCACAGATGAAAATGATAACGGCTGGTGGAGCGCCGTCCACACGAGCGGGGCGCTAAGCTGGAGTGGTCGTTTTTCTCTTGTTAAACAACAGGTACAAAGACCAGAGCACGAGAGAGGTTCAGTGAGCAGACGCATTGGGCAGTCATCATTTCATCTGTGCATCGTAGTTAATCGGCAGTTCCGTATTTCCTTAGTTCCGTAGTCCTGCAGTTACAGTTTCCGACCATCACTATATCGAGGTACAATGACGAGCGTAGCTGAACTTCCAACCACCGCCGAGCAAGAGGGCGTCGCATCGCAGTTTTCCATGTCCGGCAACCGCGCGCCTTTCAAAGTCCGTGACATGTCACTGGCCGAATTCGGCCGCAACGAGATCCGGCTGGCTGAGCACGAGATGCCCGGCCTCATGGCACTTCGCAGCGAGTACAAGGGACAGAATCCCCTCGCCGGCGCAAAGATCATGGGCTCGCTGCACATGACCGTGCAGACGGCCGTTCTAATCGAAACACTCGTCGAGCTGGGCGCAGATGTGCGCTGGGTCTCATGCAATATTTTCTCGACGCAGGATCATGCTGCAGCTGCGGTTGTTGTCGGTAAAAATGGCACCGTCGATAATCCGCAGGGCACTCCCGTCTACGCATGGAAAGGCGAGACACTCGAGGAGTACTGGTGGTGCACCGATCAGGCGCTGGTGTGGCCTGACGGCTCGGGCCCGAACCTTCTGCTCGATGACGGCGGCGATGCAACGCTGCTCGTGCATAAGGGCGTCGAGTTTGAAAAGACCGGTGCAGTTCCCGATCACGACGAGGTGAAAGACTCTGAAGAATACGGTGTCATCCTCGACCTTCTTCGTACGGAGTTGAAGAAGAACCCACGTCGCTGGACGACGATGTCGAAAGATCTTCGCGGTGTTTCCGAGGAGACCACGACGGGCGTGCACCGACTTTACCAGATGATGGAAGCTGGCCAGTTGTTATTCTGCGCCATCAACGTGAACGATTCGGTGACGAAGTCGAAGTTCGACAACCTGTACGGCTGCCGTCACTCGCTCACCGACGGGATTCTCCGGGCGTCAGATGTGATGCTCGCGGGCAAGGTCGCGCTCATCTGCGGTTACGGCGACGTCGGCAAGGGCTGCGCTCAGGCGCTCAAAGGTCAGGG
>JANYKY010000012.1 GCA_025357975.1 Gemmatimonadaceae bacterium | reverse complement strand
GCTTTATCTTTCTGAGTGATCTCGTCCGCCATATCAGGAGACCGCTGCAGGTGGATTTTCTGGTTGCCTCCAGTTATGGCGACGCCATGGAATCGAGCGGAATTGTAAGATTGCTTTACGATCCCGAGACGCGGCTCGAAGGCAAGCACATCCTTCTGGTCGAGGACATCGTTGACTCTGGGCGAACTCTCAACAGGCTGATGGCGCTGCTGGGCAAAAGGGCACCGCGCTCGCTTGAAATCTGCGCTCTGTTACACAAGCACATTGCGACTGAACTGGACTACGAAACGAAATTCATTGGATTTGACGCACCCCAGGAGTTCCTTGTGGGGTATGGATTGGATCACGCGGAGAACTTCCGCCATTTGCCGTACATAGCGAGCTTGCAGTAGATGCCATTACCGCTTAATCAGAAGCCGAAAGGCCCGAAAAACTGGGGAAAGCTCTCGAAGACTCTGTCGTTCTGGGTCCTCATCACGCTGCTCGCCGGTACTCTTTTCACGTATACGTCCAGCTCCAAGGAAGCTGCGCCGACAATTCGGTACAGCGACTACCTCACGCAGCTGAACGAGGGCAACATCGCCTCTGTGACTATTCAGGATGGCTCAGTCATCCTCGGCGATCTGAAAAACAAGATCCCAGTCGACCGGCGAATGGTCGGATCGTTCAGGGTCGAGCTCCCCGTCACCAATTCCGACGCCGAGCTCGCACGACTGCAGGCGAAGAACGTGCAGATCGAGTCAAAGCCGCGAGGCACATCGCTTGGCAGTATTGCGATCATGTTTCTTCCGTACCTCATCATCCTCGGAATCTGGGTTCTGATAATGAGGCAGATGCAGGCTGGCGGCGCGAAGGCTTTCTCGTTCGGGAAGTCTAAAGCAAAGCTTCTAACCGCCGATTCCCCGAAGGTAACTTTCGCTGATGTAGCTGGTTGCGATGAGGCCAAAATCGAGCTCGAAGAAATCATCGAGTTCCTGAAAGATCCGCAGAAGTTTACGAAGCTCGGCGGGCGCCTTCCGAAAGGAGCGCTCCTCGTCGGGCCTCCCGGAACAGGGAAGACGTTGTTGGCTCGCGCAGTCGCGGGCGAGGCAGCCCGTCCATTCTTTTCGATGTCGGGATCGGACTTTGTGGAGATGTTCGTTGGTGTCGGCGCGAGCCGCGTGCGCGATCTCTTCGAGCAGGGCAAGGCTCATGCGCCGTGCATCATTTTCATCGATGAGATCGATGCTGTTGGTCGTCACCGCGGTGCGGGACTCGGCGGCGGGCACGATGAGCGCGAGCAGACGCTCAACCAGCTTCTCGTCGAGATGGACGGATTCGAGTCGAACGACGGAGTAATTCTCATCGCCGCAACGAACCGTCCCGATGTTCTCGACCCGGCATTGCTGCGTCCAGGCCGCTTTGACAGACAGATTGTCGTCGACGCGCCCGATCTGCGGGGTCGCGAAGGAATTCTCAAGGTTCACACACGCAACAAGCCGATCGCTGACGACGTCAACATCACGACGCTTGCGCGCGGCACTCCGGGAATGTCCGGTGCCGATCTCGCGAATCTCGTGAACGAAGGCGCGCTCCTGGCCGCCCGCCGCAACCACGACAAGGTCTACATGAACGACCTCGAGGATGCGAAAGACAAGGTCATGCTTGGGGCGGAACGGAAGTCGATGGTGATGAAGGACGAGGAGCGCAAGCTCACTGCCTATCACGAAGGCGGACATGCAGTCTGCACGATCAAGACAGTTGGCAACGATCCGTTGCACAAGGTTACGATCGTCCCGCGCGGGCGCGCGCTTGGACTGGCGTTCACGCTTCCAGAAGATGATCGCGTTTCCATCACCCGCGAGCAGCTCGAGGCTCATCTGGTCCGGATGTACGGGGGACGTGTGGCGGAAGAGCTGGTGTTCGGACGCAATCGCGTTACGACTGGCGCATCGAGCGACATTCAGCAGGCCACGACGCTCGCTCGACGCTATGTCAGCCAGTGGGGACTGTCTGATGCAATCGGTCCGATCCTGGTCGGCGACAACGAGCAGGAGCTGTTCCTCGGCCGTGAGATTCAAACGCGCCGCGAAGTCTCGGAGCGTACTGCGCAACTCGTCGACTCGGAAGTCTCGCGGGTGATCAAGGAAGCGTACAATCGTGCGAAGGAGACTCTCACCGAGAATCTCGACCTTCTGCATCGCGTCGCTGCCGCACTGCTGGACCGCGAGACGCTGACTGGTGACGAAGTGAACAGGCTTGCGCGTGGCGAAACGCTGCCGCCGCCCGCCGTGCCGCCCTCATTTCCAGTTCCATCGACACAGGAAACTCTGTCGATTCCAGCGAAGCCCGCCAAACCGCCGCTGTTCGGTGGCCCGGAGGTCGCGCCGGCGTGATTTCAGCGCGCGAGCGGTCCGCAGCCGATGCTCGGCGCTGGCGGACTGCCTCGCGCGATGTGGTGCTCGACCGGCCGATCATCGCCGGCATTCTGAACGTTACCCCTGACAGCTTCAGTGACGGGGGTAATTTTTTTTCGGCCGATCTGGCGATTGAACACGCGGATCGCATGGTGAGAGACGGCGCCGATATCATCGACGTCGGTGGAGAATCGACGCGACCAGGCGCAACGGTCGTCGAAGAGGCTGAAGAGATTCGCCGGGTCGTGCCAGTCATACACGAGATCAGAAAAAAATACCCGGCGGTTTTTATTTCGATCGATACTACGAAAGCGGGTGTTGCCCGCGCCGCGATCGAGGCTGGTGCGGAAATCGTCAACGACGTCTCGGCGATGCGGCTCGATTCCGACATGCCCGGTGTTGTTCGAGAGAGTGAATGTGCCGTCATACTGATGCATTCGCGCGGCGGTGTCGAAGACATGGCGACATATGCGCACGCTTTGTATGAGGGCGACGCTACCGATGTAATAATCGGAGAGCTCGCGGCGCGAGCGAAGGTTGCGACGAAGGCTGGAATCCACAGTGAGAGGATCGCGCTCGACCCGGGTTTCGGGTTTTCTAAACTCAGCTCTCAGTCGATGTCGCTGCTGGCGAGACTCGACGAGGTTACGTGTCTCGGGTTTCCGGTGATGGTGGGAATGTCGCGAAAGCGCTTTGTGACCGAAGCGATGGCCGGTGCCGAGGGCGATTCGGTGGTTGGCGCGGCTGATCTTCCAATACAGGATCGCGATGTTGGGACTGTCGCGCTCAACGTTGTGGCGCTGACTAACGGGGCGAATTTGTTTCGAGTACACAACGTCGGAATGAATCGGCGCGCGCTCGATGCCGCGTGGACTCTGCGCGCCGCGTCGGGTTGAGTCAAACCTCTTCAGGGGTTGACTATGATCGTGTGACAAGCCGGCGGTGGACCGCCCCCGCCGTCGTCATTCTCGCTCTATTCCTGGTTTATCACGCGACGCTCGCTCCGACAGTGACGTATTGGGACGCCGGTGAATTTCTTTCCGCCATTCATTCACTAGGCATCCCGCATCCGCCCGGTACGGCCTTGTTCGTCGTAATCGCGAATGTATGGACGAAGATATTCTCGCCGTGGCTCGGGTTTGCGTATTCGGTGAATGTATTCTCGGCCGTTTGCACCGCGACTGCCTGCGGAATATTCGCCTCGCTCATGCAACGGTG
>JANYKY010000478.1 GCA_025357975.1 Gemmatimonadaceae bacterium | reverse complement strand
AGGCCATCAGATTCACGCTGTCCGTGAGGTCCTTCCACGTTCCGGCAACGCCCGGCACACTGGCTTGTCCGCCAAGCCGGCCTTCTGTTCCCACCTCGCGTGCGACGCGTGTTACTTCGGAAGCGAATCCAGAGAGCTGGTCCACCATTGTATTGATAGTGTTCTTAAGCTCGAGCGTTTCGCCGCGCGCTTCGACCGTGATTTTTCGCGATAGATCTCCCTTTGCGACGGCTGTCGTCACATCGGCGATGTTTCGCACCTGACTGGTCAGGTTTCCAGCCAGCGTATTCACGTTGTCCGTCAGGTCCTTCCACGTTCCTGCAACGCCTGGCACATTCGCCTGTCCACCGAGCATGCCTTCGGTTCCTACTTCGCGTGCGACGCGTGTTACTTCGGAGGCAAATCCGGAGAGCTGATCAACCATCGTGTTGATCGTGTTCTTGAGCTCGAGGATTTCTCCCTTTGCATCGGCGGTGATTTTTCTCGACAGGTCTCCGCGTGCGACAGCTGTTGTTACGTCGGCGATGTTTCGCACCTGGCCAGTCAGGTTAGAGGCCATGAAGTTCACGTTATCCGTCAGGTCTTTCCACGTTCCACCAACACCTGGCACGTTTGCTTGTCCGCCGAGGCGGCCTTCGGTTCCTACTTCGCGTGCAACGCGCGTTACTTCGGAGGCAAATGCGCCGAGCTGATCGACGAGAGTGTTCACCGTCGTTCCGATTCGGAGAAATTCGCCCTGGACGGATTTTCCGTCGATCTCGAGAGTCATCTTCTGCTGCAGATCGCCTTCCGCCACCGCGGTCAGGACTCGAGCGACTTCAGTTGTCGGCGACACGAGATCAGTGATCAGAGCGTTGATCGAGCTGGTGATCGTCGCCCATCCACCGGTAGCTCGCCCGATCGAAGCGCGCTCGTTCATTTGTCCTTCGCGCCCGATCGTCGTGCTCACCCGGACTGCTTCGGACATCAGCTTCTCGTTTCGCTCGGCGATGCCGTTGAAGGCGGATGCAATTTCGTCGAGCATTTCATCGTCGGAGCTTTCGAGGCGCACCATGAAGTCGCCATCGCGAAGGTCGCGCAGGCCGGCTAGAAGATCCGCCAAGGCGCGCGAATCACGCGAGCTGCTTCCGTTGCCGTTCCCGTTTCCGCGATGGCGGGTTCCGGTGCCATTCCCATTTTTGCGTCGCGCCGTTCCGCTCGTTGCCTCAGATGCGGTCGAGCGCGCCTCTCGGCGCGAGCGCTTTCGGGGCAACTCCGCCTTTTCCTGCTGGGATTCGATTGTATCGCCGATTTCCACGGCCAACTCCAGTCACTAAAGGATGCGGTAATTCTCCCCCGGCTCCTTTTTGAGTCGGGGGGCCTGTTGTTTTACCCGTTTCCTATTCAAAAGTGGGACCGTTGGAGAGGCGGGGCCGGCGGGCTGGTTACGGATCAGGGCCGAAATTGAGGCGTCCGTTGCTGCCTGATGAGAGCCACGGAAAGCACCGGCGCCTGGCCCGACAACTGTAACACGCTGCTCATTGCCGATACCTGCCGCATTAGACAACGGTTTCTTGGTCACGCAACCACGAAACCACGAAATGGGGGTGTCCGCAATACGCCGGACCTGCCTAGTACTGGTTAAACATTCGCCGGCCGACTAATTCCGCGACGGCGACGCGCTTACCACACGAGTAGTAAACAACGATTATTTAGTTCTTCCGCGCTGGGTGAAGTGGGCGACGCGGATGGAGCTTTTTCGTGTTTTCGGGGTTTCGTGACCAACATGTCTTTACCACGCGCCACGGACATTTCCTTCGTGCCTTCGCGCCTTCGTGACCAAAAAGCTCGCGGCTAAAACGCAAATGCCCGGTCCGGGCAACCGGCAAACCGCCCCTGCCTTGGCCCCTGTCCTCTATCCTATATCGGTCGGAACCAGTTCGTAGAAGTGTTCTCGCCCGGGGTCAGCGCGGCAGGATCCCCGATACGGACAACACCCGCCCGAAGAACACGCGCATACACTCGGCTCCACCCAGGATAATGCGCTTGTGATAGGCGCGAGAATTTCTCCGCGGTGAACGATCCCCGAATGGTCCGGCACGGCGGTGTATACGACACGATTTCGAGCAGCGCGTCCCCGGTCTGAAGAAGCGAGCCCGGGATGACATAGTCCCACTCCAGGCCGGTTAACGTGAGATTTTCGCCGGTCGTTCCCGTCCCGATGGGGTGACCTTCCGCCTGCAGCCCAAGAATCCGCTCGAGCGAAAAAATGCACACCGCCCGGTCGGGCCCGCCGTGGTATTTCAGGTTGCGCTGGCTGTCGCCTTCCAGGCCGTTCGCCGTCACCATCGCTTCGCCAACCGGAAGCTTGGGAACGCCGCCCTGCGAGGTGTTGACTGAGAAAACACATCCGTTTTGACTCACTTTACGCGTCGGCGATCACATCACGACGCCCGCAACCAGATGAACGGGAATACCGCCGTTGGAGGTCCTGAAAACTTCGCGGAAATTGATTTTCATGTGATCCTCGAGCTCCGAATCGGCCGAGAGAAGCGCCATCGTGTAGCCGGCGGCGCGTTTTCTGACGGTGGTGCCCAACTGAGCGTAAAGGTTCCTGAGCGGCGCGGGATCGCTGACTCGCACGCCATACGGCGGATTGGTGATGATCCATCCGGCCGGCACAGGAAAATCTGCTGCTGAAAGCGCGCGCACGCTGAAATCGATGTCCTTCGATACACCAGCGCGCTCCGCGTTGCTTCGAGCCGCCGCGATTGCACCTTCGTCGCGATCCGAAGCGACGATTTGTGCTGCACACTCCGGAAGAACTCCCGCACGTGCCGTTTCGATTTCCGTTTTCCAGGCCGCAGCATCGTGCCTTGGCCAGTTCTCGAAAGCAAACCTGCGATTTGCACCCGGGGCGATGTTTCTCGCCATCATCGCTGCTTCAATCGGGATCGTGCCAGCCCCGCACATCGGGTCGACGAGCGGAGACTTCATGTCCCATCCGCTCCCCGTCACCATGGCTGCTGCAATCGTTTCGCGAAGCGGAGCTTTGGCGACCGCCAGGCGGTAGGCCCGTCGATGCAACAGCTCGCCGGAGCTGTCGGCGCTTATCGAGCAGACGTCATCGACGAGTCGCACCACGAATAGCTGTCCTTCATCGGCCGACCCATCGTCCGATTCATCATCGGTTTCTGTTTGGACTACGATGAAATCATTGCCGCCGACTTTCGCCTTGACCGCTGCCGCAAACCGTTCTGCGACTGCGTCCGAGTGATAAAGGCGCGATTTGCGGCACGTGACACGGAATCTGACCGGCTTTCCGCTAGTGACAAAACGTCCCCACTCAACCTGTTTTGCACGTCGCTCGAGCTCGTGAAAACTCGACGCGTGGAACTCATCGATGCGCACCACTACACGGTTCGCTATTCGCGACCAGAGATTCACTCGGCGCATGTCTTTCATGCCACCGGAAAATTCAACGCCTCCGCTCGATGTTTCGCCCACTTTTCCGATGAGTGAGGCGATTTCCTTCGCGAGAAGATCCTCGAGACCGGGCGCCGTCATCGCAAAGAAGCCGCGTTTGGAGTTTTTCTTGGTGTCGGGCACGCCCGAAACGTACTCGGGCCACAAGGCATGGGCACAAGGCATGGGCCACAAGCCACAAGCGCGGAATACTTCATGCGACTGCACACTCTCGATGAAGTATCCAAAAGCCGAGGTTCGCGAGATGCTCCGCGAGCGCTTCGGCCATAGTGATTTCAGGAAGGGTCAGTGGAAGCCGATCAACGCGCTGCTGCACGGGCGCGACGCACTCGTCGTAATGCCGACGGGCAGCGGAAAATCTCTTATTTATCAGCTGACCGCCCTCACCCTTCCTGGGCTCACCGTGGTCGTCAGCCCGCTGATCGCGCTCATGAAAGACCAGAAGGACAAGCTCTCCGCACAAGGCGTCGATGCGGTCGCAATGCACTCTCATCTCTCGACCGGCGAAACTCGCGAAGCCAATCGTCAAATAACTGCGGGCGAAGGGGAGATGATCTACCTGACACCCGAGCGCTTCAAGGACCGCGACTTCTTCGAGCGCCTGCTCAGCCGCCACATCTCGTTGTTCGTCGTAGACGAAGCGCACTGTGTCAGCCAATGGGGCCACGACTTCCGCCCCGATTATCTGAGCCTGGGCTCAATCGCTAAGCGCTTCGGACGGCCACCGATTCTGGCTCTCACCGCAACTGCTACGCAGGAAGTGCAGGACGATATCGTCCGCCAGCTCGGGATGAAGGATCCGCATGTAACGATCACCGGGTTCGCGCGCCCCAATCTTCGCTTCGAAGTTCGGCGGACAGTGAACGACGGATTGAAGGACACCATCGTCGAGCACATCCTGAGCGAAACCGAGGGCTCAGGCGTCATCTATGTCGCGACGGTGAAAGAGGCCGAACGGTTGCACGAACAGCTGAAAGAGCGTCACAGCATCGGTCTGTATCACGGAAAAAGGTCGGCGGCTGATCGAAAGCATGTTCAGGAAGCTTTCATGAACGGAACGCTCAACGCGATCATCGCGACGAACGCATTCGGATTGGGCGTGGACAAGCAGGAAATTCGATTTGTCGTCCACTACCATTTTCCGGGCTCGATCGAGTCGTACTATCAGGAGGCTGGCCGGGCGGGCAGAGATGGAAAGCCGGCCACGTGTACGATGCTCTACCGCGTCGAGGACCGGCGTATCCAGTCCTATTTTCTGGGTGGCAGATATCCCGAGGTCGAAGAGGCGGCGAGAGTCGCGCTCGCGCTGGAAAAGTATCCGCTCGAGATGCCAGTCGCGTTGAGCGACATCACCGATATCACCGATGTGCCGCAGCGCAAAGCAAAGATCGTATTCGCGCTACTGAAGCGGCATGGTTTGGTGCGCGAGCATCGTGGAGGCAAGTGGCAACGCCTTCATGGCAATCTCACGTCGTGCGATCTGAGCCATGACCTGACTGACTACGAAGAGCGGCGCGCGAACGATCAGAAAAAACTTCGCACGATCATCGATTTTTGTCAGACGACCGAATGCCGGACCAAGTTCATCCTGGAGCATTTTGGCGAGGAAGTTTCGCCAAGCTGGAGCTGCGGAAACTGTGATGCGTGCGATGCTCGGCAAGCGTGGGAATCGCCGGACATTCGCATCGCCTGATTGACGGGAGCCGGGCCGCGGCTCCCGTCAAACAGTTGTAAATGGTCCAGCTAAACGAGAGCCGCGTTGACAGTGATATCGACGTTCCCGTGAAAAGTCTTTGAGACGGGACAACCTGTCAGCGTTGCCTGAACGACCTGCTGGAACTTCGCGTCGTCGATCCCAGGGACAGTAGCGCGGACGGTCAACGCCATCGTCGTGATCTTGAATCCGCCTTCGGGCTGAGGCTTCACTGTGCACGCGGCCTCAGTTTCCACAAACGTAGCTGGTGTCCCGTTTCCCTCGAGACCACCACTCAGCGCCATACTGAAACACGCAGCTTCAGCAGCAGCCAGAAGCTCCTCGGGATTTGATCCGGCGCCCTCTTCAAAACGCGAGCTGAAATTATACTGCCCGTTGATTGCCCCGCTCTCACCCTTGAACGTGCCTTTTCCACCCTTCAACCCACCTTCCCATCGTGCACTCGATTTGCGCGTCGGCATTTACAAAATTCCTTTCTTTAATGATGTGAACTTCTGATCCAGCGAAACGATTGGCTGAATTCCGCGATTGAATTCCCCGTCCTGCAATTGATGCGGTGATCTCGCGATTCGATCTCTGCAACAGGTCCCACTTGAGAGATTCGTGCCATGCAGAGGAAGGTGACTACTTGCCTGATGTTTGTTTAACTAGTTAATTAAATAAAATGGCCAAGAAGAGCGCCGCTCCAATACCCGATGGCGAAACCGAAATACGCATCCTCGACGCCGCCAAGGCCGTGTTCATACGCCGCGGAACCGCCGGGGCACGCATGCAGGAAATCGCCGAAGAAGCCGGCGTCAACCAGGCACTTCTCCACTACTACTTCCGCTCTAAAGAAAAACTCAGCGAAGCGGTCTTCCGGGAAACCGCCGGACGCATGCTCCCCGCACTCCTCACAATCGTCGGCGGAGACATGCCAGTGATCGAAAAAATTGACCGGATCGTCGACACCTACCTCACCACCATGTCCCAATCCCCGTTCCTGCCCGGATACATAATCTCCGAACTACACCACCACCCCGAACGGATCCCCCAGCTGGTCGGCCAGGCGACCGGCGGCGACATCTCCGCCATCGCCCGACCCGCATTCGAAAAACTCGAAAAACAACTCGCCTCCGAAGCCCGCGCCGGAAGAATGCGCCGAATGAACGCCGCCCAGTTCTTCGTCAACCTCCTGTCCCTCTGCGTGTTCCCGTTCGCCGCACAGCCAATGCTTCGCGCCGCCCTCGGCTTCGACGACGAGGGCTTCGCAAAGTTCATCGAGCAGCGAAGAAAAGAACTTCCCATCTATATCAAAGCGGCGATCGCACCATGAAAGGAATTCTTATCGCCCTCGCCCTCCTTGCCGCGCTACCGCCGGTAACAGCACGAGCTCAGACCAATGATTCATTACGGCTTTCCATTCTACGCGCGACTGCACTTTCGCAGGATCCGCGCGCCGCTCAGCTCGAGC
>JANYKY010000436.1 GCA_025357975.1 Gemmatimonadaceae bacterium | reverse complement strand
CGAATCCCATAGAAGTGGCGAAAGAGCTCGTAAGTGCCGTCGATGAGATGGACGATCATTCCGGAAGTTAGCGCGAATCGACATCAACGACGAACCATCCCTAGCGGGCAGAGGGACTTCGCAGCTCGTTACGAAAATTTCGAAAGGTGATCGAGTATCTGAGATCCTCCACACCTGGGATGCTGTGTTCCCACTCATCCCGCGACGGCCCGCGCATCAGGTACGCGGACCGCGGCTCCGCGGTCAGCGACACTCGCTCCCACTTCGGTCCGGCTTTTCGTCGAAGACGAAATACGCAAGAAGACTTGAGCGAGATGCCTATAACGTCGCCGAACTCCGACTTGTCGCGATGCCAGCCGATCCCGGCGCCAGACTCGTATTCCGTAATGAGCGCCTGCTGAAGCGAGTCGGGAGCAACGCCTGCAAATGCGGCCGCCCGCTCGCGAATGGGCGCGAGAAAAGGCGGAAGTTCATCGGAGCTTCGAAGAACTCTTGCCGAGAAATCGTATTTCCATCCATACGAGACCACGCGCCGTTTTCCGGTGTAGCCGTGAAACTGGAATTCCTTGAACGGAAGCGACTTGAACTCGTCGAGCAGTCGTTCTTCATCGCTTTCACTGATGATTCCCGGCTCATATTTGAAGCCTTCAGGAAACGCTGGCCCTCCGCCGAAAAAACCAAGTTGATCACCTGTCATTTCACACCGCGATCGATAAGAGTCCGGCTTGAAGATGAGGCGAATACAATGCCCTAGCCTCTGGCTTGCGTCGTGTTTTCGTCATGTTTCCTTCGCTGAAGAGAGGTGAGACGCCTGTCGTAGGTGAGCAGTACCTATGGGCCCGCTGGATATTCCTGCGCGCGCTTGGGCTCGTCTTCTTCTCCGCGTTTTATTCTCTGGTATTTCAGATTCGCGGGCTGATCGGCGAGAAGGGAATTCTCCCCGCTGTCGAATATCTCTCGGCACTTCGTCACTATCTGGGGCCGCTGCGCTCGCTATGGTACGCGCCTACGCTGCTGTGGCTTAGCACCAGCGACGCTGCTCTCATGTGCGTCGTTATCGCAGGGTTGATTGTCTCGGTTCTCCTGACGCTGAACATAAGGCCGCGCATGATGATCGGCATCGCCACCGTCCTGTTTCTCTCGTGCATCGCAAGTCTTCAGGATTTTTCATCGTACCAATCCGACGGGATGTTGATGGAAGCGGGGTTTCTCTCATTGTTCTTTGCACCTCGCGGGTTTCGCCCGGGACTCGGCGCAAGTGATCCTCCCTCGCGCTTCAGCTTGTTCATGCTGCGGTGGGAGTGGTTCCGCATCTACTTTGAATCCGGTGTGGTCAAGCTCGCGAGCGGAGATCCACACTGGCGCAACCTGACTGCGATGGATGACTACTATCAAAACGGGCCCCTGCCTTCATGGCCCGGCTGGTATGTACAACATTTGCCGCATTGGTATCACGCCGGCACCGTGATTCTCACGCTGCTTGTGGAGCTCGTGATCGTCTGGGCAGTGTTCCTGCCCCGAAATTTTCGGATTGCATGCTTTGCGGTCGTTACTGCATTGCAGATCGGCATCATCTCCACCGCCAACTACGCTTTCCTGAATTATCTGGTGCTGGTGCTCGGCCTTTTGCTTCTCGACGATCAGCTTATGGCGTATCTCGGATTTCCGCAGTTAGACAGTCGGCCGCGAGAAAACGGCGTTCGCTTTACGCTGCGCCTAAGTGTCGAGAACGGAATACTCGCAGTGGCGCTGTACGCAACGGTCGCCGCATTCCTCAGCGCAGGCCTGCCGCCTGTTCTCATGCTTCCGGCAACCCTCCTCGAGCCATTGCGGATTGCTAACGCATACGGACTGTTCGCAGTCATGACCCCTGCGCGATATGAGATTGAATTCCAGGGAAGCAACGATGGCCATACGTGGATTCCATACCGGTTCCGCTACAAGCCGCAGGATATTCGTGAGCGTCCCGGTATTTATGCACCATACCAGCCACGCTTTGAATGGAATCTGTGGTTCGCGTCACTTGGCTCGGCCGCCGAAACGCCGTGGGTCATACGAGCGCAGCAGCGTCTGCTCGAAGGCAGTGAGCCGGTTCTGTCACTGTTCAGGAATGATCCGTTCAACGGGCATCCACCGGCGATGGTGCGCACCACTTTGTCCCAGTACTGGTTTACGGACGTCGCGACAATGCAGGCGACTGGCGCGTGGTGGCGCAGGCAAGACGTCGGTGAGTTTACCCCGCCTCTCCAGAAAATGCGGACTCGTTGAGTGATCACGCGGTTTGACGCTGCACACTCGCGAAGATTTCGTTCAGCGCCTTTACATGCCTGTCAGCGGAGTATTCGGCCGCGACTTCAGCCGCACCCACGCAAAGCCGTTCATAGTGCGCCGGGTCGCTCACGCATGACACGATTGCCGCCGCAAGGCCGTTCGCCGAGGGGACACCTGGCAGCGCGAAGTGTCCATTCAGATCTTCGCGCAGCCATTCTCTGATTCCTCCCACGTCAAACGCAGCAACCGGAAGTCCTCGGATGCCTGCCTCGAGC
>JANYKY010000189.1 GCA_025357975.1 Gemmatimonadaceae bacterium | reverse complement strand
CTCAATTGCAAGAGCTTGCTCGTAGGACGATTCGAGAAGTCCGCGTCTCAGGACCCGATGAACTTCAATTGCAGCTCCAATAATTCGGTGCGTTAGGTGACCGTGGTCAGGATGGCTCAGCGTCATGACCAGAAACTCGCCCGTTACGGTCATGGCGCGTTGCCCTTGCAGTTCCCCAACCACCGTTTTCCTCCGTGGACTCCGTGATCTCCGTGTCGCGGTTACATGCTCGCCAATGCGGTTTCACGGCTTGCGGCGACAATCTTGCGCGAGCATTTTACCCGCCGTGTATCACAGCTTGTGAAATTCTTCACAAAGCCGAATCAACGACTCGCCTTTCCGCGCTCAATTGAAGATGAAAACGAAGAGGAAATGGCTCGCTATTCCCGGTTTCCTCGCCATCGCTGCAGCGGCCGCCATGCTGTCCGCGTACGCAGGCGCATCCTCGTCTGAAAGCAACAGCCCGGTGCAGCCGGTCAAGTTCCCGCACACGCTCCACGCGGGCGGGGCGATGAAAATCAACTGCGTCTATTGCCACTTCTCCGCGACCAAGTCCCCCGATCCGGGACTTCCCGCCGTCGGCACATGCATGGGCTGCCATACAGTTGTCGCTATCGACAGACCCGAAGTGCAGAAACTCGCCGGCTTCTGGAACAGAAAACAGCCAGTCCCATGGATCCGCATCCACAAGCTTCCCGAGTACGTGCACTTCCCGCACATGCGACACGTGAATGCGGGGGTTGCCTGTCAAACATGTCATGGCGATGTGCAGAACATGAAACAGGTTTACCAGCAAAACTCACTCAACATGGGCTGGTGCATCAACTGTCACGTCGGCCGTTCCAATCCGCCACTCAAGGCTCGATACGATTGCTCTACATGTCACTACTGATTCCGGTCATCATGAATCGAAATTTGGAGCGCTCGCATGAGCGCTGACGCTGCGAAGCCCGGGGTGAGACGCCGGGAGTTCCTGAAGGTCGTCGGTGCCGGCACTGCCGTCGCATCGACGATGATCGGATGCACATCGGAAGGTGTCGAGAAGCTCATTCCCTATCTCGTCTCACCTGACGAAACAGTCCCCGGTGTCTCGACATACTACGCGACGACGTGCCGCGAATGCTCTGCGGCATGTGGCCTGATTGCGGAGACACGCGACGGACGCGTCATCAAGCTCGAGGGCAATCCGTCGCATCCGGTAAACCGCGGAGCACTGTGCGCGCGCGGCCAGGCAGCGCTGCAGGGTCTGTACAATCCCGATCGCTTTCGGGGCCCGATGCTGCGCAAAGGCAATACGCTTTCGCGCATCACGTGGGACGAAGCACTCAAGATCTTCGGGCAGAAACTCGCCGAGAATCGCGCCACTGCTGCGAACGCCGTGTTCATCAACAGGCACGAGTCCGGAAATTTTCCTGCATTCCTGAACACGTGGCTCGCGGGGATGGGAATGCCGGCAGCGATCAGTATCGACCCCGACGCTGACTACGCGGCAATATCCGCCAACAAGCAGGCATTCGGCGTCGCATGGCCGAAACTCGATTTCGGAGCGGCA
Source organism: Gemmatimonadaceae bacterium (assembly GCA_025357975.1). Taxonomy (GTDB): domain Bacteria; phylum Gemmatimonadota; class Gemmatimonadetes; order Gemmatimonadales; family Gemmatimonadaceae; genus UBA4720. The sequence goes on along the minus strand of JANYKY010000189.1, from coordinate 1,409 downwards.
AAACTGATCGTCTCGTTCGGCGCGGATTTTCTCGACGGGTGGGGCTCGAGCGTTTCTCAGCAGCTCGATTTCGCAGATGCGCGCGCAAAGATGGAGAACGGTCCGAGACTCATTTACGTCGGTCCGAGAAGGTCGCTTACCGGTCTCAACGCTGATCAGTGGATCAATGCGAAGGCAGGCTCCGAGCTGTCTATCCTGCACATGATGAGCGGCACCAGCACAACGACGCCTGAGCAGGCCGCGCAGGAAAGCGGTGTAAGCCTCGCGACGCTGACCGCACTGAAGGCCGAATTCGACGCCGCGAAACCGGCGATGGTGATTGCAGGCGGAAATACTCCGCACGGAAAGGAGCTCTGCCTCGCCGCTTACAACTTGAATTCGGGATCCGGAGCAGTTGGCGCGACTGTGACATCGACCGGCGCGCTGAACGGATTTGAAGGAATCGATTCGCCTTCGCAGCTTCGCGCAGTCGCGCAGAAAATGCAGACCGGCGGCGTGTCGATGCTGATGATTCGCAATGTGAATCCCGCCTACGGAATGATGAAGTCGTCGGGCTTTGCCGCGGCAATGGCGAAGGTGCCGTTCAAGGTCAGCTTCTCATCCATGCCGGACGAAACGAGCTCGATGGCTGATCTCATTCTGCCGGATAATCATTCGCTCGAGAGTTGGGGAGATGCCGAGCCGGTGCGTGGAACGCTGTCGTTACAGCAACCTGCGATGGATCCGGTTTTCGATACGCGCGCAACTGCAGATGTGCTGATCGCGATTTCGCGCGCTGCGGGCCAGGGTTCATTCGCCGCGGGATCGAACGACTATCGCTCGGTCATCGTCTCGCGCTATCCAGGAGGCGCTGCCGCACTCGCTGCTGCTCTGCCACGAGGTGTCGCGTCCGGAACAACCAACGCGCCAACTCCGCGCGAAGTACCCGCAGCGATTCCGGCGACTGGAGCGACCGGCGACTACTCGCTCATGGTGTACATGCACCCGGTGCTCGGCTCTGACGGTGCGAGCAAGCCATGGTTGCAGGAATTGCCTGATCCCGTCACTAAAATCGCGTGGCAGACTGTTGCCGAGATGCATCCGGCAACCGCAACTAAGCTCGGCGTGCAAAACGGCGATCATGTTCTCATCCAGACGTCAGCCGGCAAGCTTTCTCTGCCGACTTACGTCTACCTCGGCATTCGTCCCGAAGTGATTGCCGTTGCAGCCGGACGCGGTCACGCCGATATCGCAGGACGGTACGCGCGATCGGGAAGCAATGCCTTCGATCTTCTTCCGTACGCCGAGGATACTTCGGGCGCGGTGATGCTGACCGCCGGCGCGAAGGTTACGAAGGATGGAGGGTCGACGCGTCTCGCGACAACAGAAGGCTCTGCTCGCCAGCATGGCCGCGGCATTGGCCAGGCGAT
>JANYKY010000388.1 GCA_025357975.1 Gemmatimonadaceae bacterium | reverse complement strand
GCCTGCGGGACGCACTCCTCCAGGAATCCGTCGCGAATAAAAGCTACGGGAATCTGGCCCTGCGACATGAAGCGCTCGTGGAATTTCTTCGCGGAAAAGCTCGCTCCCATCTTTGCCTTGCAGGCTTCGCGCAGCTCGATGATGGCGTTCTTTCCGAGATTATAGGTGATGGCCTGCGTTGGCCACTTGGAATAACGATAGATGGCTCGCGATGCCGAATCGAGCGCGGCCTTAGCCGCGGGGTCGCCAATCGCAAGCGCGCGCGCGCCAGGCATGAAGAGCAGGTGCGTCGTGTAATAGTCGATCGCCGCATCGTAACTCATCTTTCCGGTGTGGAGACCAACGTCAACACGAATTCGGACAGCGCGCAAAAGCTGTCCCTGAAGCTCGTACAGATACTCACCAGCCGAGTAGAACCCGTACTTGTGGTCGGGAACGGGCTGCGACATCAGCTCTTCGCTGTAAAGTCCCCACCCTTCGGTCGCCATGGAATCGCTCCACATGGCTGACGAGTCTTCGACTGCACCAGGCGTGAGCCACCGAATATTTGAAATATCAGCGCCGTGTTCCGTCATGTACTTGAAGTGCCAGTCGTGGCCGGGAAATCCTTCGTGAACCGCGGTATCTGCGACTGATGAAAAGTTATTGAGCTTGAGTGCGTCGAGATCGTTGCCAGTGGGCGTGAGATAGAATCTTCCAACTCCGCTTTTCTTGAACGGCGGAGCCGGATAGTAGGCTGCATCGATCGCACTTCTCAGAACAGCCGGCGTCGCAACCACATCGAGCCGGTACGTCGCTGGAATATCGAAGAGGTTGTGCTCCCGACCGTAGGCCATGGCACGTGACCCGGCATCCTTGTACCATTTGAAAAGCTGATCGTCGTTCTTCGGCGAATCCTTCGAGAGAAAGTCCATCACCTTCTTTACGCTTGCGTAATTGTCCGCGTCTGTACCGAAAGAAAAGCCGAGCTTGGCTGTGTGCGAGAACTCCTTCGCGACGTCGACAATCAGGCTGGTGTAGAAAGCGACCTGCGTTGCGCCATATTCGTAGAGTTCAGCAGAACTTCGCGAATCACGCAGAACGTTGTGAACGCGCCAGTCGTATTCGACTTCTCCAACGGCGTAGCGATCGACCGTTTCGTTCAGGTCGTAAGTCCGGGACATGAAGGCACCAAACTCATCCCAGGCGGTAGCGGCTGTCGCGCCGGCACCGAATATCTGGGCTTGCATCGTCGCTGCAAATGGCCTTGTTCCAAGGAACTGCTGTGACGTCTTCGGCAGCGTCGTCCGAAAATACTCAGCGTTCGCTTTACTGCCGTCGATTCCATCGCGCTGAACCATCCGTCGGTCAGGAATGATCCCGGCTTTGCGGCCCGCGAGAAGGTTAGCCTTTGCCACCTCGAGATATGCTGGAATTGCAAGTGTGCGTGTCACCACCTGCTGCCAGTCACCCTCGCTGCCGAGCAAGCCACCGGGCAACTCCTGCATTTGCTGTATCTGCCAGTCAACGCCGCGAAACGGCTCTTGCACGTACGTGTCGACTGCCCGCTGATAGTATCTGAGCTGGCCGATTTGATGGATTAGAAAATCGAGTTGTGCGCCCATGAGTCCCCGATCGGCGCCCTCTCGATTCGTAAGAGACGTTGGCAAAACGTGATCGATCGACGCGCGCATATCCCTGTAGAACCATACCTCTGTGTCGAGCGAGGACTGTCGGTAGTCGCGAAGTCGCGTGTTCGCATCGAGAAGAGTCGGGCTATAGCCGTCGCCGCCGAGGTAGGTGGACGTGACGGGGTTCTTGTCGAGGTGAAACAGGAAATACCTGTCGCGCAGCTCGACGAAAGTGCCAGGCAAGAGTGTCGGTGTTGGAGGCGGGGCGACGGCTGCAGCACCGGGAGCGCATGCTTCCATGTTCCGGAGAATACCGAAGCCAGCGGCAGTGATCGATGCGCGCTGAACGAACGAACGGCGATTCATTTTTCTGTTTTCGTGTTGCGTGCGGGGATCACGCGATGAGGTAGCGTGTGCGGAGCACGTTCATGTGATGACGTTCGTGACCCGCAAGGATGAAAGCAAGGGCTCGCACGGAGATCTCGGAACCGTTGGCGGTGCCACGTCGCCCAAATGCTTCAGGCTCGAGGTTGGCGAAAAGATGCACTGAGGCGCCGCGGACGCAGTCGAGCTCATCAGCAAGGTTCGCAAGCGTGACTTTCGAGAAAGGGGCATTCCTGACATACGCATTTTCGTCGAAGCCCGGCACCTCGGTTGTGTCGGCCCGCGAGAATCGCAGTGCGCGGTAACTAAAAATTCGCTCGCCGTCGACCACGTGCCCCAGAAGTTCTCGGATGCTCCACTTTTCCGGCGCATAGCGCTTGTCGCCATCAGCTTCGGGAATCGACTTGATGAGATCGAGTGTACTCCCGATCTGCCTGCTGAGTATTTCGACGATGTCACCGTCGGGCACCTGGTCGATGTACGTGCCATAGTAGGGGAGAAACTCGCCCGCGGCGGGGCGGGTCGAGCGAAAGGATGTTGTCATAGCGCGTCACTGGTCATGTCACCGTTCTCGAAGAGAGTCTTCAATTCTTTCTATTCTTTGCTGCATCGATTGGAGCAGGTCTTTCACGCTCTGAATTTCACGAAACGTGCGGACGTTCACTTCGTAATCGAGCTCGCTTCGCTTGACGGCAAATGAGCTTTGGCGATTCTGGCTTATGAGAAGAAAACCGGTGATGAAAATTGCCTCGATGGACAGAATAATACCAAGCAAACCAAATGGATAATTGTCGAACCGGACAGACATCGTGATCACGCCGGTATTGATCGCGACCCAGAGCAAGAACCAGACGGCGTGAAGTACGATGAAGTACGGGTTGCCGATGAACGCCGCGACCCGGTCAGCGATCCTTTCGTGGAAGCGGCTCTCACGGTCGATTTCCTCCGCAGAATACTTGAATTCTCCTAACGCTTTGCGGCAGTCTGGATTGCCGCAAAACACGCCATCAGGCGGATTCTCGCCTCCGCAGCGAGGACACGTGATGTGCCTGCCCTGGGCACCAACAGATGCACTCATTCGCGTTCGCCAGCCGGCGCGCTTACCAGATTCTGGCGCGTAGTGTGTCGGGCCGTACCATCGGATCTCCCGGCTGGCAATTGAACGCCTTCGCGAATTCAGGCATGTTCGAAAGCGGCCCATTCACTCGATAGCGTCCTGGCGAATGAGGATCCGTGCGGATCTGCAGAAGTGCCTGCTGAGGCAGCATGTTCGCGCGACGTGCCTGAGCGTATGCCAGAAAAAAGCGTTGTTCTGGAGTGAACCCATCGATCAGCGGAGGCCGCGACTTCGTTGCAAGCGCCTTCTCCAGCGCATCGTAAGCAACGGATACTCCGACGACGTCAGCCAGGTTTTCTCCGAGAGTGAGTCGCCCGTTCACGTGAACGGTGTCGAGCACTGTATACGCGTTGTACTGATCTTCTACCATCTTCGCACGCGCGGTGTAATTCCTTGCATCGTCAGCTGTCCACCAATCCCTGAGATTTCCCTTAGAGTCGTACTGACGTCCCTGATCATCGAACCCGTGCGACATCTCGTGTCCAATCGTTCCACCAATTCCGCCGTAGTTCGCACCGTCATCATATGTGGGATGGAAGAACGGCGTCTGCAGACGACCAGCGGGGAAGACCACTTCGTTGAGCTGAGGTGAGTAGTAGGCGTTCACGGTGGGCGGACTCATGAACCATTCACCTCGGTCTACTGGCTTGCCGATCTTCGCGATATCGCGCTTCGCCGAGTATGCGCGGGAGTGCATGAAGTTGGTCGCGAAGGGACCGTTCTCGACCTGCAGTGCCGAGTAATCCTGCCAGACGTCAGGATAGCCGATCTTCTTGTTGAACGATGCGAGCTTTACCAGCGCCTGCTGGCGAGTGGCCTCCGTCATCCAGTCCGCCCTCATGATGCGGTCTTTCATCACCGAGCGGAGATTCTCGATCATCTCTGTCGCTTTTGCTTTTGCTTCCGGTGTGAACGCAACTTTCACGTATTCGCGTCCAAGTGCTTCGCCAAGAGTGGCATCCGCAAGTCCGAGACACCGCCTAAATCGTGGTTGCATCTGCTTCGCTCCTGTCAGCATCGACCGAAATGCGAAGCTTTGGTTGACGAACGAAGTGCTGAGGTAGGGGCTGGTCCCATTGGCTATGCGCCACTTCAGGTAGGACTTCCAGTCTTCGATTGGCACCTGTTGCAGCACTGTTTGAACGGTCTTGAAAAAATCGGGTTGGCCCACCACGACGTTCGTGGTTCCCTTCAGCCCCACTGTCGACATGAATGGTTTCCAATCGAATGCCGGCGTAATGGCATTCAGCGCATCGACAGTCATCGGATTGTAGTTGGCAATTGGGTCGC
>JANYKY010000335.1 GCA_025357975.1 Gemmatimonadaceae bacterium | reverse complement strand
CGAGGCGGCGGCCGCGCACCAGAAGAGGCACGCGGCGGTGACACTGCAGGTCTTAATCATGACTGAATATGACACGCCTGCAATCAATCTCCAGCGCTCACACCCCTTGAGCCATCGCGTTCAGCTTGATCAGCGGGGGTGGCTCGCTGCCGATGACTCGCGCACCAAACAGGCACGCGTTGAGGTACGCGGCCTCTGAGCCAATGCAAAGATTTTTTCGGCTTTCCGCATCATTCCTGAGCGTTCCAATCTCTTCTCCAACGGCCTCGTAGCACTTCATCTTGTTCGCATCGCCGTCGACCGCCTTGCAGAATGACAGTCCATCGCTCGCCCGTGCATTGAGATCGACAAAATTCTTTACCAGTCCGTAGTAGCACCAGGGCTGATATGCGGGTGTGCCGAGCGAGCACATTTGCTTGGACCTGGCTGGATCCTGCAGCGCGTATGCGCTGATGTCGCGGCCGAGGCTCTGGTAGCACACGAACCGCATCTTGTTGGGCGCCGTATCGCATGTCTTTGCGGCACGGCCGATATCGCCGTGATTCAGGTAGAGAATTACGGAGGTCTGCATTTCGTAACACGACTCCTGATACTGCAACCCGACCGCCGAGCACGGGTACAGCGGATCTGTCGGATCGACTGCCTTGAAGGGCACGGCGAGGTGTTGCATCGCCATGCCATGCATCATCATGTCGTGGGCGGGATGTTTCGGCATGCTTACGTTCACGATGTTTTCCATGAAGACCCCACCGTAGCACGAAGTCTTGTCCCATGCATCGCTGAGGAGGTCGCAGCCGTTGAGCGACTTGTTCAGGTCGTGATCGTAAATCATCTCGAAGCCGTGCCCCATTCCGTGCACGCACTGGAAGAGAATCCACCGGTCGGCATCGGGCCCACGGAATGGTTGGCAGAGGTCGTTCACTTCTTTCGGACCGATCGACGGAGCCGCTGCGAAATAGGCCTGGATCACTCCGTGGTAACATCCCGACTGATTGCTCGGATCGCACATTGCAAAAGTCGCTGCGACATTTCCGCCGCGCTTTCCTCCGGCTATACCTATGCCGTGAGCAAAGACATGACCGTCCCGCCTGACGCTGATATCGAGGTCGCCGAGGTGAGCGAGCGCGCCCATCGCCGTACGTACCTCGCCGATCGAGGCAAGCGAGTCGAGGGGCTTCGCATAGCAGTCAGTCTTCGCCTCGCCAGACACGGCGCCGCATTTCTGGAACAGCTCCTGGGCGACCTGAATTGAATCAGCCGGCCCCCCATTTGAACGATGAAGCGCATCGAGGGAATGAAAGCCGTTGTGCCCGAAGGCATATGCAGCGCCCAGCAATACGATCGCTCCGCCGAGAGTCAGCAGAACCGAAAGGGGTTTCTTGAACATGTCCTTAATATGCCTAGATTCAAAACGATGACAACCGAATCTGGTCTTCCGCGGCACACGGGGGAGGCAGTCGCCAACAGCGTCACGCACGGAGTCGGACTGCTGGCCAGTCTTGTCGCGTTGCCCGTTGTCGTTCAGCCTGCCCTTGCGCGAGGCGACGTAGCGCAGACCATCGGTGCGTTTGTCTTCGGCATTTCGCTGATCCTGCTGTACGGCGCGTCCACGGTTTATCACTCTTTCGCTCACTCGCGCGCCCGGCGCGTGCTGCGGCTCATCGATCATTCAGCGATCTACCTTCTCATAGCGGGAAGCTATACGCCCTTTGCACTCGGTCCGTTGCGGGGCCCTCTCGGAATTACGCTATTGGTGGGGGTGTGGGCTATGGCACTCCTGGGGATTGTACTGAAGGCGTCGCGCGGCATGGGAAAGGGCTGGCTGTCCACTGCCCTGTACATCGGGATGGGCTGGATCGCGATCGTGGCAATTCGTCCGCTAATTGCGAACGTCGGAGCCGCCGGGGTGTGGTGGCTCGTTGCAGGCGGACTTTGTTACACTGGTGGCGTCGTTTTCTACGCGACGGACAAAAAGCTTCGGTACGGACACGCCGTGTGGCACTTGTTCGTACTCGCGGGGAGTACGTGCCACTTCTTCGCCGTCCTCTGGCACTCGGCACCGAGGCCGACTTAACGCCTTCAAGGGATTTCAGTTAGTGAATGCGCTCCTTCAGCCGCGCACAGAAATGCCCGGCCTCGTCGTCTGCAAATACGCCAGCGGCAAAATTTCCGAAGAAGCCTGACCCCGTAATCGCCAGAATGGTGAGCCGATGATGATATCCATCCAACATGTAGACCGCTGAATTTCGCGGTATGTCGGTGCCCTCCGCTTCTATCGACAGATCGAGCGTTGCCGCCTCGCTGTAATTGCCCCGGTCATCGAGTGCCTGAAATGAGAACGGTCCGACAATGAACCGTGCGGAACCCTGCGGTGTTGGCCTTCGAGCGTTATAGCCGATGTGCACCCGGTAAGTCTTCGCATACAAGTTTCCCGCAGTGCTCACAACGCTGATCTCATAATCTCCATTGAGTCTCAGCGCCTCATACCAAGTCGCGGTGTGGCTCGGGGGTGCCACCGCCACGCATTTCGAGCCGTCCCAATTTCCGGAAGAGATTCCACTGCCGACATTTTCGCTTTCGACGGTCCAGTTTCCATGATTCTTTTTAAGCAGCATCATGCGTGAGGGCGGACCGTTTCGGCCGATAGTCGAGGTGTCGACGCGCACCTCAACGAGCGCTTGCGTTCGACCGGAATCGAATCCAGGGCGAGTAACGGAAACTATTCCGGCCCGTCTTCCGTGCACCCTGTGAAAAACTGACCAGAACCGTGTGGAATCCGTTTGCGGACCTCGAGTCCATCTACCGGGAGGATCAGCCTGCTCGGACAAGTATTGAAATTCCGCGTCTGTCACCGTGTGTAAGCCGAGTGCCTGAGCGAACTGTGGCCGGAGCGCGGCCGGGTTCGACGCGCTCATCAGGAAGTCATCCACTGTTGATTGCTCGATCGATCCCTCAAGAGCGAGCCGCGCGAGCTGAGAAGCGCGGCAGAGCTTGTTGAAGCGGCAATAGGTCATCGTTCGCGTGTACATCGCAACAAGGCGTGTCCCTGGCCGAGACTGTGCGATTTGCGCTATCGCAGCGGATGGAGAGAGGAGACTCGGGCTTCGATTCAGCTTCTCGAAGTCTTCAATGACCTCGACGTCCACTACTGAAGTATGCGGGGGAACCAGTCGGCCCTTGTAAGCGAGGTTTGCAGCATCCCACGACGTGGAGTCGAAGAGCACGATTTTGCCGGGCGATTCGTGTCCTTGATGAAAAAGGACGTCGAACATCGCCGCGTATACTCGTGCCGATTCCACTTCGCGGGGCTGAGCGCGGAGTTCCGTTGCCACGAGCGATGTGCAGGCACCGAGGAGCGTGACGATGAGACTGAACGTTCTTCCCATTCTCAATTTCTCAACGAGTCCCTGTAGGCTTCAATCTTCTGCGCGCAAAAGTGGCCTTGGGAATGGAGAAACGGGCCGTCACCCTGGCGAAAATCATTCTCAACCCAGTTTCCTCCCAACCAGTCCGGCCCAACGCTGAGGACTTCGATGTCCTCACCTTTCCCGATGACGCCGTCCGGGTTGAAAGCCGGCCTGAATCTGTCGAAAGGAATTCGACCCGACAAAAGCGTGATTCCGAATTCGGTCCCTTCGTCCCGCTTACCATTGGAGGTAAGCAGCTCAAACGACGGCACGCCGAACGAAGAGGGAAATGGATCGCTAGCATGGAACCCGCGACCCGGGTAAGTCTTGACCGCGCGAACTTCGGTCCTTAGAACCGAGTCCGGCACAAACAGCAGCATCCGCTCGGGAATCTTTATCGTCCCAAGGTCGGTTCTAAAACTGAATCGATACAGACCCTCGATACTCTGCAGCGGCCGCTGCTCGACGGTAAATACGCCACTCGAAGGAATGCACTTGCCGTTCGCAATTATTCCTGTTGTTCGCTCCGCTTCGATATGGCGTCGCACGACGCGCCACTTGCCGCTGGTCGACGACAGCAGCAGGAGCTCCGGCTTGTCGGTCCATCCGCTCTTATCGAGCCTCACTTCCACGAGCGCGAGAGAATAAAGCCGGTTGAATCCTATTCGTGTAAATGACACGAGCCCAACGCTTCGCGGGTAAGCCGAGTCGAAGCCATCCCAGAACTGTTCAGTTGTCGACTCATCGCTGCGAGAGGATCTCGCGCGCGCTTCTACCTCTTCATGAAGGAACGTCAAATCTTCGGGCGTGATCGGATCGAACCGAAGAGAGCGTACAAAATCATTTCGAAGCACGACTGGGTTCGCGCTTTTTCCGGTGAAGTCGGAAACCGTGAACGAGTCGAGCACACCGAGCGCCAGAAGCCGTGGGAATTGTGCCACGCCGCAAGTTTTCACGTGCTCACACGGAGTGACGGTTTTATAGGCGAGGCCCAAGCGGGTGCGCTCCAAATCGCGGGGCGCGAGAATTGTCTTCAGTACCGTGCGATAGACCGACGCCTCCTCGGCATTCGGGACCGAAGAATTCTTCGCACGGGTAGACTCGGCCTTTCCGGCGGACAGGGGATAGAATCGCTGCGGAGGCCAGCATGGCCTGATGTCGGGAGCCACGAGCTCGATAGTGGTATCGGCGCCCTGGCGGACGTTGGCTACTCGCAGGTCCAAGCCGATCGATTGCGAGAACGTGGATCCGGGACACTCGAGGATAAGCGTCGTAACACCGATCGGCGGATTAAGATATTCGAAGTGCCCGAATGCATCCGCAACTACGCGAAGAAGCGTCCCAGATCTCTTTGCCTCCTCAGGAGTGTCAGCACTTCCATGATGTTGCAGAAATACCTGCGCATTCGGGATGGGAAGTCCCGCTGCGTGATTCAGCGTGACACCGCGGAGCCGTCGCGGCAGCGCATCGCGCGCGACTGAATCCGCAGCGGGCTTTCGCGCGGAGTCCTGGCCACCTCTCGCTTGAGCGTACAATCCGCTCGCGCCGAAAGCGGCCAAAACAGCTAACCACGACAATTCTGCGGTCAATCGCCGCCACTTGTACGTCAAGACGACCCTCGTGATACTCATCTGGGGAAGACGATCCAGTAGGCTTCGAGGTTCTCGCGCCCCTTGTGGCTTGTGGCTTGTGGCTTGTGGCCAAAAAAGAGCTGGCTCACCGGAACGAAGCCTTCGATATCGTTGCCGATGTCGACGACAACGCCCTTGTCCATCAGGCGGACAACCTTGCCATCGAGCTCAGTTCCGACAGGGTACGTCTAGCCGATCTTGAGCCATGGATCGTCCTGCGCCTGCTTGAGGCCAAGTGAAATGCGCTTATTGTCAGCGTCGATATTCAGAATCACGACGTCTACCGCATCACCCTTCTTCACTACTTTAGACGGATGCTGAACACGCTTCGTCCACGACATGTCGGAGATGTGGATCAGTCCGTCGATCCCGGGCGAGATCTTCTCTTCTCTTCGGATCGCGTTTTTCACCTCCGAAGCATCTCTACAAGCCACTACACGACTCTGCGCAAAATTGGCTCATGAGTTGTGGCTTCAACCTGAGCGGTAGAGAGAGCTGATTCGGAGCGTTCGGTAAAAGAACGGCACTGGACGCCCATTCTGGGTAACCCGACCCTCCCACGTGACTTCGCCGTTCGGGGCGACCTCCACGACGTTTGGCTTCGCTCCGAACGACACCACGGTGTTTCCGTTTGCGAGCCGCTGCACCGACCCAGCGAATGGAGAGAAGATGGCTGGCTTGTGGCGATACTCCCACACCATCGTCGCGGATCTCGCGGCGAGATCGAGGCGGTACTCCACAGCACGACTTTCCTGCGGAATGTGGCCGGTGCCGTTGTCGAAGAATATGATGTCGCCGTTGGGCAGGAGACGTGCGTCGTGCTGGATACCGAAGCCGCCGAGCGGATCACCCACGAACGTGAAACCGTTCTTTCTCCCGCCAAGCTGCCAGAGGACAACCCCTGTGCGGCCGTCGATCTTCGCTATCGACCCGAGGCTCGCGAATGAGACTATGTAGTTTCCCTGCGCGTCGGTAGCGACGGAATTTGGATGGTCAAAATCAATGCTCGGCATTTGGCTAACGGCAGGAGGAACAAAGATCCAGTCCTCCAAGGTGAAGTGATCCCATGCGTTCCACAGAAATTCCACCACGCCTGAAGGCGATTGTCTCAAGAGAACATGTCCCGCGACGAGCTGGTCAGGTCGTCCACCTTTTGACGTCAGATCGATCGTGCGAATATCGTAGCCCAGCAGGTTCACTTGGCTCAACAGGCCCCCTGAAAAGTTCAGCAGCAACTCATGCGGGTCGGTGAAATAAGTACTGTTAGTCGCATAGGATCTCACGATTTCGCCTGCGGGCGTCACCTCGTAGAATTGGCCCGAGGTCGGCTGCCATCCTGTGCTGGCGCCGACGAACAGTGTGTAATTTCCGTTGGGCTGCTGCTCAGCATCGAGCGCCGCTTCCCCGGCGGTGGCCGCAAATTCCCGATACCATGCCACATTTCCCGCTTGATCGAAAGCAACCAGAAATGCGCTGCCCCCGGCCGTAAAGTCCGTGAGGGTAAAACCTGAAATCGGCGTAGGTGAAGCATCGAGGTGCAAACCGATTAGTGGGGGTGGTAAAGCGCCGGTGCGGTAGAGCAAACTTGTCGATGTGGCAGCGAGCGCACCCCGCACTTCGACTATCAATTCAATTTGAGTGTCAGGCTTCAGTCCGAGCACAACGACCGTCTCCGAGTCGCCGCTGATGGGATAGTAAGGCGTCATCAATGGGTAGCCCTCGCTGCCCAATGCCTGCTCCGCCTCTCGATAGAGAACACGCGCCGAGTCGCCGTCGCGAGCTGTAAATCTCACTACTGCGGAGAGCGAGTTGTTGCGGTTAGGCTGAACCGCAACGCTCAGGATGGCGGGAGTACGGCCAGGACCCACCGGCGGCTCGGAGCATGCCGCGATGACAACGAGGAGAGCGACGCGAGCGATTTGAACGCCCCGCAGGTCATGCGCAACGGCGCGGGACGATCGGCGGATCATAACACTATTTTAGCGCTGGCCGTTAACCTTGGTTGGGAACGGGATGAATGCGATGGTTGCGTTCGACGCCGCGTTATCGCCGAGTTCACCGAAGGCGTTGTACCCCCAACAGTACACGGTTCGATCTACAGTTACAGCGCAGGTGTGGCTCGCGTCGATTTCAGTATAGTAGTCCTCGAACTTAACCCCTCCTGCCGCGATCGAGGCGAACACCAGGTTTCCCGCAACCAGAACCGGCGTCAGGCGATTTGCCACGGTCCCATCGCCAAGCTCACCGGAAGCATTCGATCCCCAGCAGTACGCCAGCCCCGAAGTAGCCAGAGCGCAGGTGTGTTCAAATCCAGCACTCATTGAAGTGAACTTTTGGGCCGCTGGAATTCTGGTCGGCGTTAAATGGTCGATCAGCGAACCGTCACCGAGTTGCCCGAAGTTATTCTTGCCCCAGCAATACGCGGCCCCATCTGCAGCCACGCCGCAAGTGTGTAAATCGCCAGAGCTAAGCACTGAGAAAACGAGCCCTCCGCTGACTGCGGTTGGCACGCTGGAATTCGTCGTCGATCCATCCCCCACCTGACCGTACTGGTTGTCGCCCCAGCAGTAGGCCCGACCATTGCCGGCAACGCCGCAGGTATGATTCGCGCCCGCACTCAGAGCCACAAAATGCAAACCGCCCTGAACTGCTACCGGACCCAGGCTGGACGCAGTGGTTCCAGTTCCAAGTTGTCCAGAACCGTTGTACCCCCAGCAATACGCCGCGCCTCCGGGCGCAATCCCGCAGGTATGTCTGTCACCGGCGGTCAATGCTACGAAAGTCAAACCCCCTGATACCGGCGTCGCGTTCAAGACTGACTCGGAGGCATTCATATTCCCTAACTGGCCCGACGAATTGCGTCCCCAACAGGAAGCTTCCCCGTTGTTGCTAATCCCGCAGGTATGTGAACTCCCCGCCGCAAGCGAGACAAACTGGAACGAGCCAAGAACAGTAACAGGAGCCGGGAAATCATTCTTCAATCCATTCCCGAGCTGACCGGCTGCATTCCAGCCCCAACACGAAGCCACACCAGTTCGATCGAGTACGCAGCTATGCGCCGAGCCGACCACAACAGACTGCGCAACGATTCCTTCAGCCAAAGCTATCGTCTGAATGCCGGTGCTCGAGCCTTTGACCCCGCTGCTGTCACTTGCCGTGACAACGTGTGTCACGCCGCCTATGCTACTAGTCCTGAAAGTCACTGAGACGTTTCCAGCGCGATCCATCGAAGATGTTGGCGCGGAGAAGGAGCCGCCGGCGCCGGAATTACTCCAGCTCACAACCCGCCCGGGTGACTGAATTTGATTATCGTATGCGTCAAACAGCGATGCGCTAACCGAAACCGTGTTGCCGGCGAGGACGACAGCTTTGTCCACCGACAGCCTGTAAACCACCGGCGGTCCGGCAACCGTTACCATAAAGTTGCTGGCACCTGCGCTACCGGCACTGTCAAGCGCCAGAATTCTGTGCGATGCCCCAGCCTTGGTGCTAGTGACGTAAACCACAGTAGCCTTTCCACTGACGTCCGTGGTCGATGTCGAGCCGTGGCAGCCTTCCGCCACAATATTCATACAGCCAGTCGCGAACGAACCCCCTGCGCTTCCTAGGTCTCTCCACGACACCAACCTGCCCGCAATCGGGATTGGAGTGTTACTGGCAGAGTCAACAAGCTGCGCCGTGATTGTCACGCTGCTCCCGGCAACCGGCAACTGATTGCTCGAGGCGAGTACGTATCTATTCGTCGCTGTTGGTAGTGTTTGTGGCGCGGTCACCGCTTTGCCATCGCAACCAGTGAGCGTTTGCAAGGCGACGCAGATAGCTACCAGTGAAATTGTTCGCAGAATAGACATTTGGTTTCCTCGACTAGGGATGGACACCCGCAAAAGCATTGATCAGAGACATTCTGTGAAGCCACCGAATCGCTTCGTCTGGGCATTCAGGCTACAAGTCCCACCACAAGCCATTACACGACTTTGCGGAAGTTCAGCTCATAAATCAGTTGCCGGCTCAGGGAGCGAGTGTCGGGACAACATTCCGACTCCTCAAGCCGGCAGCTGATCATGTCTCATCTGTGGCGACGGCTCATGCCATCATTCAGTGCTGGTCTTGAAAGAACGCAGGCCCGGGAGCAGGATCGATGGCGTGATTTACCTGGAAGAAAGCCTGCTGGCTGCCGATGATTTCCAGCCGGTTGCCCGTTCCCTGCAACGCGGGCGGCACGGGTCCAGCGGGGCTGACAACGTCCCCATACACGTTGAAACGGGAGCCACTTCCGGTCACCCGGTGAATGACCGCACGCACTGTATTGCTATCGCCAGGAGCGAAGGTGTTACGGGCCACGAAGACTCCCGCGAGCCGCAAGTCAGCGACGAACGAAGCACCGCCACACGATGGCGTTGCGATCGAAGTGCCAATGAGCTGCAGGTCGACGCTGTTACCGGTGACCGGGCCCTGCACCGGCGCAGCGAAAAAGCGCCTCCCACCGGCCGCGTCAATCCCGGTCGTAAAGCCGGCGATATGATCATCCAACGAGTTGATGTGCAGTGTGTTTGCCCGCGTCTCGCCTACCGGCAGAGGGGCAGGCGGCCCGGAACCGCCCTGGGCATTCCAGCCGAGACGCTGCGGCAGGCAGAGATCGGGACTGTCGTTGTGATAGAGATTGTGATTTGACTGGATATTGGTCCTGGAGTCGTGAACGGCGTCGGGACGGCTGACGCCCCCGTTCACGATCATCCCGCCGCCGACAACATTGTCCGATAGAACGACCGATACGCTGGCAACCGGGGCGAAATTGAACGCAAACAGCCCGCAGGCGATCCCTGTCGCTGTGGACCGGATAACAGAGCGGGTCATCCGGGCCGTGATAGCAGCGCCAGCGTGAGGTGGCGGATCGCTTCCAAGGTTCGGGTTCTGTGTTACCACGTACAGTCCGCACCCAGTTCCCCCCGCCGGCAGAATGACGTGCGTGTTCGGATTCATGATCTGGACTTCCTCGACCGTGGCAGAAATTCGGTCGCCCGGTGCGCGCGAAACGACGCCGATCACATTGCCTGGTCGCCCGGCAATGTCTACGATCGCGATCTGTCGAACAGTGACGCTATCACCGAGCGTCAGAATGTTGCCCGGCGTGTTTGCCGTCATCGTGAGCGTCGTGCCCGTGCCCGTTGCAAAGCCGATCGGCAGCCCCGTGTGGTCGAAGTGCATGACGCTCTCGCCTTCCAACGTGACCTTATCGGGCACAGTGAGCGGCTGTGTCAGAGGGTAATTGCCGGCGCGGACGCGAATGGTTCGACCTGCATTTTGAGAAACCAGGGCTGCAATGAGCTCGGCAGTGCTGCTGACGACGATCGTGTTCGCGTCACTGACAGTC
>JANYKY010000277.1 GCA_025357975.1 Gemmatimonadaceae bacterium | reverse complement strand
CTCGCCCGCGCTTTTGCTTTGCGGTCTCTTTTCCCGGTGCCTTAAGGCTTTTCTGTGCGCAACGATCGAATTTGACGTTTCTGTGAAGTCCAAGAGGAGCAACAAAATGTTCAGGACAATGATCCCAAATGGAATGCGGGTCGCCCAGGCTGGGAAGATGGTGATCACGGCCGCTCTGCTCTTCGGAGTCGCCGCGGGCGTGCTGTCTCCGCTCGTGGCAGGCGCACAATGGTCCACCGCGCATGAACAGTTTTACCTGCCGGGCAGTTCGAACTGGCAGTTTCGAGACAATTACCCGGCTGGCGACAGGCTCTTCAACGCTTTCGACTACGGACACGCCATTCTATATGAGAAGCTCTGGACCAAACCGGGCGCTTCGGTGAGCCTGCTCGAGGACAAGGAGTATCGTTTCATAACGCGTGAGCTCCTCGTTCACCCGCCTGATCTTCCGCTTCAGGAAGCCGCGATAGAAGTCGAATATGCGAAGCTCGTTCCGGAAGCCAAGATGATGTTCGACTGGGCGCATCTTCTTCACCGCCAGATCTACGACGCGTGGGCGGACGAAAGGCTGACGGTCGCTCAAAAGGACGCCAGAGTTCAGGAGTTGGTCCGCTACTATAAAACTCGCAAAGACCTTGCT
The DNA here is from genome assembly GCA_025357975.1 of Gemmatimonadaceae bacterium. Lineage (GTDB taxonomy): Bacteria > Gemmatimonadota > Gemmatimonadetes > Gemmatimonadales > Gemmatimonadaceae > UBA4720. Next base: position 14,703 of record JANYKY010000277.1, on the reverse strand, counting down.
TTCAGCTCGCAACCCAAGAGCATGGATCTTATGGAAGGCCAGCCCTACTCGCTTGCATTCAGAAAGAACTATCCAAAGTTCAACGGACTGATCTGGGCATACCACTGGCTTCAGATCGGATTGTACGAGCCTCTTCTTGCTGGTAAGAACAAGGACGAGAGACAAACGGGCGTTCTGGCAACGGTGGCCCGCTTTCGTCAGATGATCGAGAGCCCACCAACGTCTATGCCTCGCATGATGCCGATGACAGCCGCCGTCGCGCCGCTGTTCTCTGCGCGCTATCCAGAGGCGGCGATCATCTTCGACAATCTCCATTCAATGCACGATGTCGTGTCTGACATCCTCGCTAATCCGTCCGTCCCCCATGATCGCAAACGCACTGAGATACTGATCGCCGCGAGCAGGTATCGCGACAATACGTCGTATGTGATTACGCCGCCTGAGTGGCGTGCGATGGCCGAAGGTATGGGAGTTGAGAACATGGGCGGACCGGCGACAGGATTCCTTCCCGGCTTCCCGCAGCCGACTATGGAGCGCGGAGCGTTGGCGAGCTCGATGAAGGGCATGCAGGGAATGAGCGGGATGAGTCATCCAGGCGGCTCCAGCGCATCTTCGACGGGCGTCCGGGCGGGAGCAAATCAGTCGATGCCGGGGATGCCGGGGATGACGGGGATGCCAGCCGCGGCACCGCATGAGCAAGGCTCATCTCCCAATGCCGCCATGAAGATGGATGGCATGAAGATGGATGCCGCGACGACTAGTTCAATGACGGCTGGTCACTCGGCTCGGATGATGGCGCTTCAGAAGCAGATGATGGCGGACCCCGTGATTCGTGCGCGTGTCGATGCAGATCCAGCAATGCGGCAGATGATGACATCGATGATGGCGCCGACCGGGGCGATGTCGATGGCAGGGATGCCGATGGGCAAGGGGACTACACACAAAGGAGCGACGATGAAAAAGAGCGCGGCGCGGTCGGCAAAGACCCCGAGCAAGCCAGCAAGCAGGGCGGCGAGCAAGACAGCGACCAAACCCGTTACGAAGAAGAAGCCAGACCCGATGGCCCCCATGCCAGGGATGAACATGGGACCGAAGAAGTAGTCACGCCGTGAGCACTCGAGTTCAACTATCGGTGTACCGATCGCCGTGAGCGCGCGATAAGAGCGCCTCCGCCGGCGAAGCTCAGAAGAATAAGAATCGCAATCACCACCCACTCCGTTGGAGTGGTATCCACCTTGATTTTCATCATCTCGGCAGTGGCCTCCATGCCAGGCATGTTGGCCATCCCGCTGGCAGCCCCCATGTGCGGCATGCCGCTGGCGACGGCTGCTGCTTCTCCCGGTGGCCCAATGGTAACTTCGGTCCTGCCCGCAACATCGCCGTCGGCCGCAATGATTACGAGCGTGAACACTCCGGGTGGCACCGCCACAGGAATGGTAAGAGATGTCGAGAGAGTTCCAGTTGCCGAAGTTCTAACGCTGCCGAGCGGATAACTGTCCAGCACTCCGCGTAGCTCCGCTTTCAAATCGGAACTCTTTTCGAGCTTCTCACCCGAGAGGTTGACCGTACCGCCTCTGGCTACCTGCTTCGGTGCCACTCGAAGCACTCCGCCGCCGTGGGCCTGAGCGATCGACGAAACACCCAGCGAGAGAGCCAGGGATACGGAAGCCATTACAACGACATTTCTGTTCATCAGTTTGTTCCTCACATTCCCATGTGCTGTTGTTGCGGAGCAAACACTCCGTAAATGATTCCGCCGACGTACAGGACCAGCATGATCAGGGCGGCTGCGGTCACTAATTGATGCCGTCCCTTTCCGTCACGCGGGCGGTCGATGAGCGGGATGATGAACAGGAACCCGAAGATTATCACAGGCGCAACCACCATTCCCCGCATTCCGAACTCGTTCTCAACGACATAGATCCAGAGGAATGGCCAGAACGGTTTGGTCTTTTCCACGCCTTCGACCGATGGGTGACCAATCCCGGGAGCGAAGAACGCGGCGAGCGTACCCGCCAGGCCAAGCAGCAATAGAGAATAGCCAGCGAGCTTCGGCAGATGGTCGGAGAAGCGGCTCGATTTTGGCTCGGTCGAATTTATTCCGATTGCGCGAATGAGCCAGAAATGAAGGCCGATCAGCGCGAGCATGATCAAGGGCAGCAGGCTGACGTGCAGGCTATGTAAGCGGCTGAGCAAGCTCGTGCTACGCGCGAAGTCGGGGCTCATCGGTATGCCGATCGGCCCGGTCATCTTGGCTCCGGCAATGGCATGCTCGAGCGCTTCACCACCTTCCTGGTCGGCTCTGAGCACGGTGCCGGTGAATGCAAGGCCGAAGAGCACCGCGAAGAGTCCAACGCCTGCCCACCAGGTGACCTCGCGCGGCTTGACGTAACTGCGACGCCAGAAGACGAAGCTCATGTGCAGAAACACCGACACGAGGACTATGCTTGCGGCCCAGTAATGCAACCCGCGAATCCACATGCCGAATTTCACGCGAGTCATTATGTAAAGCAGGCTGTCGTGAGCGCCGACCGGGCTCGGATTATAGAACTGGTCAAGCATTACGCCGGTGACGATCAATAGCGCGATGCCGGCGAATGTCAGTCCGCCCAGCATGTAGGCCAGGCGATTGGCATTTGGCGCGATGGGATAATCGATCCCATCGAGTGCGAGCCGCTCCCGTATAACTCCTGCCCGAGCAGTATCAGGGAACGCAAGACCATCGCCGGGTGCCTTTGAATTCATCTGTCGCTCATCGGTCAAGCCAACCTCCTCGATCGTTAGCCGCAGACTATAACCGTGCGGTCATCCTGATTTTATCTCAGGCAAAAAAGGTACCGGGGGTCAACCCTTGTGGCAATGAGCAGCGGGGAAGGGAACCATTTACTTTACGCGGCATAAAATAAGCATGTCCGGGATTTCAATTGGAGATTCGTCCAACTGGCCTCATTCACTCGTTCGGAGGTTCTCAATGACACATCACTCGACCGCAGGCTGGATCGTAACGCTCTCGGCGCTCTTTTCGTTTGCTGCCCCGGCAGGAGCCCAGATCCGGCAACCGGGGAATACCGTTCCACACACGCACTCCGTTAGGATGGATCCGGATCATCATTTTCTTCGTGATCTGGCCGATCACAATGAAGCAATGGTTCGCCTTGCGCACTCGGCGATGCAGATGAATCGCATGCACCTGGGCTCCGACCCGGCGGGAGCCGTAGACATTGCTGAAGATTCCAGACAAGCCGCGCTCGTGTCGCTGCTGCGAACCCGCTTCAGCGACGTGCGTGATCCGTCTCCTCCGGCCCGTCTCAGCCAGCAGGTCGATTCGCTGATGCTTCTCGAAGGCGAGAACTACGAAACTGCTCTCACCGCGTTTACGCGCCGGCACCACACGGCCGCGATCGAGATGATCGATCATGCGAAGCTCCGCCGGCCGGAGGTCAGATCTCTGGCGAAGCGGCTGCGCTCGCAGTATGTCAAGGAGATTGGAACGTTGCCGGGCGCCGGGCAATAAAGGCTGACAACTAATCGAGCTGGAACGGATATGGATATGGGTGCAATCGAGCAGCCCGAGAGAGCCTGCATCAAGGAGCTTCCGCGCTCGGAGATCGAAACTATACTCGGCCGCAATCACGTCGGACGCATTGCGTTCTCCTTTCATGATCGCGTCGACATGAGACCGATTCACTACGTTTACAAGAACGGCTGGATCTATGGATGCACATCGAAGGGCGGCAAGCCGGTGTTCCGCATTCATCTCGACGAGGCCACAGGCCGCCAGTCTACTCCAACCGCTAATTCGCCGAAACCGCAGTAGCCGCTGTCAAAAGGCGACGTTTGCCGTTTCAGTCATCCATCGCTAGCCGCAACCAGCGCGAGTCCGGTAGCCCACAGCAGCGATGGTAAGAGAAGGAGCCATTTGAAATCTGAACCGATCTGAAAATTCGTGACGCTCATTGTTCCAACCGACATTATCCCGGCTAAGGCGAGAAGGATCAGAGTTTGTTTCTTGTGGAGCCGGGACAAGTTTCTTGCCGCCAGGACAGTCAGTAAGCCGGCTCCAGTCATGAAGCCGCCCATTACAGTGAAAATGAGCTGCACCCAGTTGTCGAAGCGGGGCGACGCGGATTGCATCTGGCTTGGCGTCGCTCCCATGTATCGCAAGTCCTCGGGAAGGAACGACGGCCGCAGGAACATGAAATAAATACCGAGACCAATCAGCCAGATGCCGCAGCCGAAAAAAACCACTCCTGCGGACCTGGTCCGATTCGACTTGCGCCCGTCGTCAGAAGCCAACGGCTGCTTCGAGCATGAAACCCTGGAAGTGACCGCCGCTGCGGATATCGGTCGACGCGAACCCAGCGTAGCGCTGGCGAACCCACTCTCCCTTGAGCAGCATGTTCTGATTCACAAACCAGCCCGCGCCCAGCTGCGAACGCGTCACGCGCGCCGCATCATTTCCCGGCAAGCTGCCGTGTAGCGAATTGTAGCGACCGGCTACGTACATCCGGTCCGACCACAAACGGTAGACGAGATCTGCGGCGTATTGGTTCACAGTTCGCACGACCCTCTCACCCTCGTCCAGACCCGTGACGCGCTCAGCGTTGCCGAAGAGCTCGAGTGCCCCATACTTGATGAACGGATTGATGACAGCCGCGGTGACTTTGGAGCCGAACCCCGGCTGGATGCTGCCCGCCCACGACTGAACGCCGACGTCGGCCGCGTTGTTCTCGAGCACGTACTGATATCTCGAGCCAGCGCGGTCGCCGGCGAATAGCACGTTCTCCGGCGACTTGGCCACCCTGTAAAGCGACCCAGTGAGTCTAGCGCGAAGTAATGGGCTGAGTTGACGGTCGAAGCCGAGCTTCGCGAGGTATGCAGGTCCGCGATTGCCCGGCTTGGTCACGGTCCCCTCATCCTGACCCGATGTGATGCCGACCATCGCGATCAGTCCGGAGGTGGGACGGTAGTAGGCCTCTCCGCCGATCTCCACGGTAAAAGCATCCATGATGAGATTGCCGATGAATGGGTTGTAAAAGCCCTGGCCATTGTCGGAGCGACGAAAGTGCGCGTCACCATAGTTGGTCTCGAACTGACCAACGCGCACCGTCATGTCCTTCATCAGACTGTTCAGCACGGGAAGGTCAATGGGCGACTTGTCTATCAGAATGTACCCGTCCTTGACCCACGTCTCTTTGTGTCGCGCCGACGACATGTACGTTGTCACCGTCACCCGGATTCCCTCGGAGAGCTGCGCATCCAGATAGAGATTTGCAACAGAGTTGTTGAAACCGGCGCCGATTGGCATCAGTGCATTGCGATTTACACCGTCAACGACCAGCGCTTCGGCGGTGTTGTGGTGCGCCAGACTTTGGAATTGCTGTGAGAAGGCTGCACCCCACGCGAGCCGCGAGCCGCGGAAGGTGACAGTATCGCGCTTCGGTGCCTCGAACACGTTGATGCCCCGCTGGTCGAGCGGACGCCGATGCTGAATGACCAGCGCCGAGAGAGAGTTCGCGAACGGAGTCTTCTGCGGCACGGCTGCGGCATCAGGCACGCTATCGCCCTTCAGCGGCTGCGACGGCTTTATTGTTGCCGCCGTTTGCACCAGCGCTTCCGTTTGCGCACTCATGCGAAAGGCAGGCGAGCTCACAGCGGCGAACGTCATCATCAGGCGAAATATGGAACGTTTCATACAATCCTCTCTGAAGGCACGGATGGAAACTGCGGTGGAGGAACGCGCTCCGGCTCAGATGCGCCCCGAGGGTAAGGTGGCCGCAGCGTGTAAATCACGATGTCGGGTGTCCTCCCGATTCGCCGTAGGGAGTTGCCCTGCGGTTTCGGTGCGTTCTCGCGATTCTGCCGCGGCGATTTCCAACCGATCTTCCCGAATTTCCAGGCGGAGCCGGCCAAAGAAGCTCATGTAGATGTTGGCCAGCCATACCAGGGAGAAGCCTGCGATGAGATAGCCTCGCCACCCGTCGAACATCAACGTGAAGCGCGTGATGTACAGGAAGAACGCTGTCACGTAATGGCTGAAGCAATATTCGCAGGTGAACACGTAGAAAAACTTGCGCGAGTACAGACGCCGGCACGCTTTGCTTTTCGACGCGCACCAGTCACGCGGCTCCCGAAACAGTTCTTCGTGCGTCACCGTCCACGCGATGGACGCAATCGGAATCGGGAGCACGAGCAGTAGAACGAGCTGATGATCCCACGTCATACACTCTCCTGGTTCATCTACGACAAGTCGGTGATAACGCGAGACTGTGCTGTCTGAGCAGGTCTAGATCTCGTGAGCGCTAACTGTTCCGCAGCAGCTACCCATCTTGTCGGCAACCGGCAAGCTGGTCGCGCGGTGCTGGTGAAGTTTTTTGCGCCCGTCTTCCACTGATTCGTCAGCGCCGCAGCATGCCGACACGGGCTTCATGATCTCCTTCACGCGAACTTCAGAAGCCCGTTTGTCATCTGCTGCTACACCGCAACACACGTCGCGCTCAGTAACGACACCGACAAGCTTGAGGTGTTCGGTATCCTCTACCACTGGCGCGCATCCGCAACCTGAATGGCGCATTGCGCGCGCAGCGTCAGCCGCGGTGTCCTGGGGCGTACAACATGAAGACGCCTCTACTGGTTTCATTACATCGCTGCAGCAACTCATATGCTCTCCTTTGTGATTGTGATTGCGTGTGAAAGTTTCCATGCTTCAACGAAACGCACGCTGGGCTATGGAGGTGCCCTGTCCGCTGAGAACCTTCCACCCAATGGCCAGAGCCAGCGCGAGTAATACCGCTCCGCTGAAAAAATACGGCGCGTTTGCCTCCCAGATAAAAAGCACGCCGCCGAGCATTGGTCCGGCCACCTGGCCAAGGCTGTTAGCCGCGTTTTGTACGCCAAGCGACGCACCTGCCTGTCGCTCGCCTCCCCGCTTTGAAACGAGCGCTGACAGATTCGGCGCGATGAACGCCATGCCCAGGGACAGCAGCGCGACAAAGGCGAAAATGAGCAGCCTGGTTTGTGCCGTCGCCAATAGAACCATGCCCGCTCCCATCAGCGCGAAACCCACGCCGATCTGAATCATCTCGCTGATTTTACCGGCGAGGAAACCGACCGCTCCTGCCTGAAAGATTGTCATCACCAGGCCGCAGATGACGAACACGTAGCCCACTTCAGCGGGGCCGAAGGCAAACTTCGCCTGCGCAAAAAGCGCGAACGTGGCTTCGAACATCGTCAGGGCAAATTGTCCCGCCAGCGTCGGCACGAGTAGTGGAAGGAGACTCTCCACCAGCGTTCGCCAATCGGCCTTCGTTTTTCCGATTGTGCCTGTTGCCGGATTCTTTGCCTGCGGCGAAGTCTTAGGGATCGATTCCGGCAGCCATCGCAGTGCCGCAAGCAGCGTTACGAGGCCCAGCAACGCAGCAGCAAGAAACGGAGTCGAAAAACCGTCGAGCCTGAAATGTCCGGAGCTCCAGTTGAAATGCCAGTCGCGCCGCGACAGCAATCCGCCGAGCGCGGGCCCGACTACCACACCGAGACTTGCCGCGGTTCCGAGCCATGCCATTCCACGACTGCGTTCTTCCTTTGTGGTCATATCGACCACGTAAGCCGCCGAGACAGGTAACGTCGCGGAGGAGAGAACGCCTCCGATAGTTCGTGCTGCATAAAGCAGCGGCAATGACGTGGACAGTCCGAACATCACTTGTGCCACGACGTAGCCGGCGATGCCGATCAGAATCAAAGGTCTTCGGCCAATGCGATCCGACAAGCGTCCCCACAAAGGCGCAAAGACAAGCTGCATCAGTGCATAGACACCTGTCAAAAGCGAAACTTGCAGCACAACTGACTGTCGCGACTCGCCGCCTCTCAATGCGAGCCTCTCGACATAGAAAGGAAGTACTGGCAGTGTGATACCGAAACCGACCATTACGACGAAGAGGCAGGCAAGCAGCACGAACAAATGCTTCTTCATTTCGTCACCGATGATGCGCCGCGGCCTCCGCCGTCTCAGCGTCCGCCTTGGTCTTGTGGACTGTTCCGTCGGGGTGGTTCGGTGGCGAGTAGATCGTATACATCTTCAGCGCTGTGGTCTTTGAAGTATTGAGAACATTATGGTAGGTCCCGGACGGGATCAGAACGGCGTCCCCATCGCGCACCAGGCGCTGTTCCTTCCCCTCCAACACAAATCCCGCTTCTCCCTGCTCGACGCGAAAGAATTGATCGACTTCCGGATGCATCTCGTTCCCGGTCTCTTCGCCGGGTTGAAGGCACATCACGACCAACTGGGAATGCGCACCCGTGAACAACACTTTCCGGAAACACGCATTCTTCAGCGTCAGCGACTCAATCGGCCCGACGAAGGCCGTCATCGCTGACCCCTTTCCTGACTGGCGGGGCTGAACGTCGCCTTGTGCAGTCCGGATTTATAAAAAAAGTTGTAAATCGGTACGAACACCAAGCCCGCGTATGCTCCCCAGAGAAAACTCTCGATCAGCCCGAGGAAGAAGCCAGGTAGGGTCAGCCATTTGAACGCTGGTAAAACGAGCTCCAGGAAGGGCGCCATGTGCAGGGAGGGCGGGACGATCAATCCGTAAATCACGCACAGCAGGAAGCTGATGCTTGTAAATACTCCCAGCGACCAGCTTACGACTTTGATATTCAGCATGTCCAAGTCCTTTAGGCCTTTGAGTCGAATGTCAGGTACGACGCGTTCCAGCCTTTCAGTGTTGATGCCCGCCGGCGGAAGGATTTGCCGGGATCGTCTCCGCATCGCCATCCTCTCCTTCACCATTGCTGCTCGATCGATTGGTACGCTGCCCGTGACCACCGTGACCACCGTGACCACCGTGACCGCCAACGTGCATCCAGATAAAAGCGATGAAGATCAGCACCCAGAACCAGTTTGCGGTGAGCCATACCATGAGCCGTTCCTTTGATGGGCGTGGCCGGAACGATTGGGCAGGCGGTGTTTCGGCGGATATCTGAATATCAGTCCGCTACGCCGGAGGGGCAGGCTCGGAAATTACCTAGCGACTTTTGACAGGCGAATCGCCAGTCCCCTTAGAGGGAACTCCCCCATTGGCCAGCGCTGTAATGGCTAGTCGTGCGAGCGCCGGAAGAGACTTGGCGCCTGTCTTCTTCATAATCGTCGCACGGTGGTTCTCTACCGTGCGCTGGCTGATGCCAAGCTCTAGCGCGATCTTCTTGCTTGGGCTGCCAGTAAGAACCATTTCCATCACCTGACGCTGCCGCGGTGTCAAACCCATTAGCTGTGTGGCAGCGCTTTCCTGCCATGCGACCAGACGCCGCGAATCACGCCCTGTTTCGAGCGCGAGCGCCACGCTTGCGAGCAGATCAGCGCTGCCGATCGGCTTCTCGATGAAATCCAACGCGCCCGCTTTCATCGCCTGTACCGCCATCGGCACATCGCTGTCGCCAGTGATCATTATCGCCGGCAGACGGCGCCCGCCCGCACCCCCAAGCCGCTTCAACAATTCGAGCCCGCTCATTCCGGGCAGATAGGCATCAATCAGGAGACATGCTTCGCGGTCCGGACTGTACGCCTCGAGGAAGGCCTCGCACGAAGGAAAGTCTTCCACCGTTTGCCCGTCGTCTTCCAGCACGCCGCGAATCGCCTCGCGCACGTTCGCGTCATCATCAACTACGAAGATGACTGGCGATTGAGGGATAGACGCGGCGTTGGGCAGATTCGGAGCGAGCGCCTGCGCCGATAGTTGAGATACCGAGAGGAGATGTTCGATGACTCGGCTAAGCTCCTTTATCTTCACCGGCTTGTTGAGATGGACGCACCTCTCAGTATCAATTTCGCGCAAAGTATCTGTCGATATGTCGCCCGTCAGAATGATGGCCGGAACCTCTCGCCGGAATCCCTTCCGCAATCTTGCGATGAGACGCAGGCCGTTCAAACCTTTTGGCAGATTGTAGTCTGCCAGGATGAGGTCTGGCTGCGGCTTCCCAGCCGCCGTTAGTTCCAGCGCGGTAAAACCGTCCGGAGCAGCCGCCACCTTGTAGCCATCGTCGGTGAGTGACTGCCCGAGAAGCTCGCGTATCGCGTGATCGTCTTCGACGATCAGAACCATCCCGCGGGCATTGGCACCATCGGGCTTTGAACTCATCGTAACGTGTTGAGGAGGCTCTACCCTTGGACGAAGCGCGTCGTGCCCGATGGTCACTTCAATGCTGAATACCGAGCCTACGTCCTGTAACGAACGAGCGTGTACGGGGTGGCCGAGCAAAGTACCGAGACGCTGCACAATGGAGAGTCCGAGTCCCAGGCCGCGACTGCGTTCGCGCGGAGCATTGTCGAGCTGATGGTATTCGTCGAAAATTGCTTCGAGCTCCGAATTGCGAATGCCAACACCCGTATCCCAGACTTCAATGCGGGTAACGCTCCCGCGTCTGCGGCAGCCGAGCAGCACCTTCCCGGTCCTCGTGTACTTGAGTGCGTTTGAAAGCAGGTTGCGAATCATCTGCTCGAGCAGGCGGGGGTCACTATGAACTGAAAGGCCGCTTGAGACCACTCGCAACGAGAGTCCCTGTGCTTGCGCGTGATAGGTAAAATCATCTCGCATCTGGTCAAAGAGATCATCTACCGGAAAATCGACCATCTCGGCCCGGACCGTCCCCGCCTCGATTTGGTTGATGTCCAGGAGTGCGTTCAACATTCCCGACATCGACCCCAGCGTGTCGTCGAGCCGTACGACGAGTTTTTGTGCGCGCTCTCCTTCTACAGTATTTGCCAGGCGCGCTTGAAGCAGGACGAGGGTCTGGAGAGGCTGGCGAAGGTCGTGGCTTGCAGCCGCCAGAAAGCGAGATTTTGCGGTGTTGGCTGACTGTGCCCGCCGCTCGGCCACTTCGAGAGCATCGGCCACGCGCCGCCGTTCCGTGATGTCGACGAAGGTAATGACAATGCCGTCCACGCCGTTGTCGCTGGTGCGGTATGGCAAGATGCGGCGAATGTACCATGCACCTGTCCGCGCGTTGATTTCCTTTTCGATCGGTGTGAGGGTCTCCAGCACCTTAATGGCGTCCGACATGAGGGCGTCGTCGTCGGAGAGCGAACTCAGGTCGGCGAGGGGACGCCCGACATCGCCCGGAATGACGCTGAAGAGTGACCGCGTCGCGGGCGTAAAGAAGCGAATGTTGAACGCCGTATCGAGGAAGAGGGTCGCTACGTCAGTGCTGTAAAGGACATTTCGCAAGTCGTCCGAAGTCGTGCGCTGCAATTCCAGAGCTTGTTCCAGCTTGTCATTGAGTGCACCCAGCGCCTCATTGAGCGACTGCAATTGTTGGGTAGAGGATTCTAGCTCGTTACTTGTCGATGCCAAGTCGCCACTAGGCGTCGCCGAATAGTCCGGTGTCTTCCTATCCCGACGAGCACCTGAACCGGAACGTCGGTTCGATTTCAAACAGACACGCCGATGGGCACTTCGTGTTCGGGTAAGCTGTTCATGTTTGGTGAGTAGTTTCCGAGCCTGCCGATGAGGATCTACCGTCGACTATGGTAATGCTCGAGCGGTGTTCACAACAATGCCGAATTCCTGCGCGCTTTACGCTGCGCAAAGCCCGGGCCGTTTGCCAGCCCAGCATGAGCGGAGCACAGACTGTCATGACGCCAGAAAAGGGAATCATCCTTGTCACAGGTTCCAATGGTTCGATAGGCACCGCGGTGATGCGGCGGTTCGCCGCGCGTTTCGAGCACGTCGTTGGCTTCGACCGGAAAGCTCCGACGCCGCCACCGGAAGGCTGCGTGGCAGTCGCGGTCGACGTCACCTCCGACGATGGTGTACGGGACGGGCTCCGCACCGTTCTCGATCATCATGGATCACACATCGCGTCGGTCATCCACCTCGCGGCGTATTACGATTTCTTCGGCGAGCCAAGCCCCAAGTACGACGAGATTACCGTTCGAGGCACCGGCCGGTTGTTGCACGCGCTTCATGAACAGGCCTTCCAGGTCGAGCAGTTCGTGTTCTCGAGCACAATGCTCGTTCACAAGCCAGGTGAGCCCGGCGAGTTCATAACCGAAGACTGGCCGATCGAGCCTACGTGGGCGTACCCGGAGTCAAAGGTTCGTACCGAAAAGCTCATCCGCGAAAAGCGCGGCTCCATACCCGCAGCGATCCTCCGCATCTCCGGTGTCTACGATGACGGTTGTCACTCGATCCCGCTGGCGCATCAGATCCAACGCATTTACGAGCGCGATCTCACGAGCCGGGTCTATTCAGGCTCGACCGCACACGGCCAGTCATTCATGCACATGGATGACCTGGTTGATGCGATTGAAATGGTGGTCGACCGCCGCGCGGTACTATCACCAGAGATGGCCATACTGCTCGGCGAACCCGAAGCGCTTAGCTACGACGAGCTTCAACACACTATCGCTCGCCTCATTCGAGGCGAAAGCAAGGAAACGATAGAGATTCCTGGTGCTCTGGCACCGATGGCCAAGGCGGGCGCGTGGGTGCTGGACCATGTTCCGCGTCAGGAAGGCTTCATCAAGCCGTGGATGATCGACCGTGCGAACGACCACTACGCGCTCGACATCACGCGCGCCAGAACGGTACTGGGATGGGAGCCGAAACGGTCGCTTCGAGAAACTCTGCCGAAAATGATAGCGTTGCTCAAGGCAGATCCGGTGGAGTGGTACAAGGAAAACAAGCTCGATAACCCGCCAACACCGAACACAGACAACGCCAAAGAGCCGACAGACGGTCCAACAGCTCCGCCGCCCGAGAATCCGATGCCTGCGATGCCTGAACACGCCAAACAGACAGATCACTCAGATCACGCAGATCACGCGGCGATGGGCATGGCGCACAAACCACAAGTCACCTGGCCGCACGCTACCAACATGGCTCTCGGGGCCTGGTTGATAATTTTCGCGCTCGCTCACAGCAGCGGCAGACAATTGCAGATGGCGGATATCGTGAGCGGCGGGCTCGTGATGCTGCTGGCGCGACTCTCACTTTCTAAACGGCCATTCTTGAAACTATGGGCCCCGTGGGCGAATTCGCTCGTCGGTGTCTGGCTCATGTTCGCGCCTCTCATCTTCTGGGCACCGACGGCTTCGGCCTATGCCAACGACACACTCATTGGCATCCTGGTTATCGTATTCGCAGTGCTGGCGCCCGGGATGCCAATGGCACCCGGCATGAACATGGACCCCGACCCCGAAGTCCCTCAGGGCTGGTCCTACAACCCGTCGAGCTGGCCGCAGCGTGCGCCGATCATCGCGCTTGCACTTCTGGGGTTCTTCCTGTCGCGACAGATGGCGTCCTTCGAGCTTGGCCACATCACCAGTTTTCGCGATCCGATTTTCGGGACTGGCACAGTGAGCGTGCTGACTTCCACTGTCTCTCGCGCATTTCCGATTGCCGATGCCGGGCTCGGCGCTGTTGCATACATGATCGAGTTTCTGATGGGATTTATGGGAGACAAGCGCCGGTGGAGAACGATGCCGTGGATGGTCACGTTCTTCGGTATTCTCGTTGTTCCCCTCGGGATCGTCAGCATCACGCTGATCATCCTTCAGCCACTCGCCGTCGGCGCCTGGTGCACTCCGTGTCTCGTTGCCGCATTGGCAATGATCATCATGATCGCGCTGACGCTCGACGAAGTGGTGGCCATGGTCCAGTTCCTGGTACAGGCACGGCGTCAGGGACAGCCGCTATGGCAAATATTCTGGCTTGGCGGCAAACTGCGCTCTACTCCCGAAGCCGTTGCCAGTCGACCAGACGTGGTGAGTGCAAAGGCGATGGTCTGGGGAGTAGCGCTGCCGTGGAACCTGCTGCTGAGCGCTGCACTAGGCGTGTGGCTGATGCTGACTCCCTATTTGCTCGGCAGTGCCGACACAGTCGCACACAGTGACCATCTCTTCGGCGCCCTCATTGTTACGGTAGCGGTTATCGTGCTGGCCGACGTCGGCCGCGCCGGTCGGTTCTTCAATATCGTGATGGGAGCCTGGGTGATCGTTGCCCCGTGGATCCTCGATGGGGCGTCGGTCACATCGAGGTGGAGCAATCTCGCCGCTGGAGTGCTCGTGATCCTGCTGAGCCTGCGTAAAGGTCCGGTGGGCGAGCGTTACGGAACGTGGCAGCCGTACATCAGATGACCCATGGTGCAACGCCCGTGCTCGAGTCGATGGACGCAACGCCCTATCAAAGTCTCGAAAAATTGCCTCATCACAATGAGAGCAGTGCCGTTGTGCCGGCTTCTGCCGAGCGTGTGTTTGCGCACATCGATGATTACGAGCGCCTCTCGTCCCACATGAGCCGGTCTTCGTGGCGTATGGGCGGAGGCCGAATGGAGACCATCCTGGATGAAGGCCGCGGCCAGAAAGTGGGATCACGCATTCGAGTTAACGGCCACGTCTTCGGCCTCGAGCTGTCGCTGGACGAGGTGGTGACTGAGCGCGACCCCCCAACACGGAAAGCTTGGCAGACCGTGGGCTCGCCCAGGCTTCTGGTCATCGGCTCGTACCGGATGCATTTCGAGGTGACTCCCGCCGGGAGTGGCTACCTCCTTCGAGTCTTCATCGACTACGCCTTACCGCCTCAGTGGCCGGACCGTTGGCTCGGCCGCGTTTTCGGCGGCTACTACGCGCATTGGTGCACGCAAACGATGGTCAACGACGCCCTGCGGCAATTTGCCACGAGCGTGGAGCCGCGGCGGGCAGAAGTCACA
>JANYKY010000266.1 GCA_025357975.1 Gemmatimonadaceae bacterium | reverse complement strand
ATAACAGGAAACGGGAAGCGGACACGGGATACAGACGGCGGTGAGCGGTGAGCGGTGAGCGGTGAGCCGTTGGCTTGCGGTTTCGGTTTCGGTTTCGGTTTCGGTTTCGGATCGTGACATGCTCTCGCCGCTAAACCCGCCCGCGTTTAACTTTTATGGGTGAAGCCGCCGCCAATCTATCTCGATCATGCCGCAACAACTCCGGTCCGCGCGGAGGTATTCGAGGCGATGAAGCCGTTCTTTGGCCCTCGCTTCGGAAACCCGTCCAGCACGCATCGATGGGGGCGCGAAGCGCGAGCCGCGCTCGACGAGGCGCGCGAGCGCGTTGCAACATGTCTTGGAGCACGCGCGGACGAGGTCTGTTTTACATCGGGCGGCACTGAAGGCGACAACCTCGCCATTCTCGGTGCATGGCGCACCGCGCGCGCCGCTGGCCGGCGTGCGGTCGTCACGACTCCCATCGAGCACAAGGCCATACTGGGCGCCGTTCATCAGGCTGCGTGTGAGGGCGCCGAGGAGCATTTTCTCGAGATAGACGCAGACGGAAGGGTTGTCGACGCGTCTTTCGACTCGCTCGTCAACGACACCGTCGCCGTTTGCTCCGTGATGTGGGTGAATAACGAGATCGGGACAATTCAGTCCATCCCGGAGCTTTCCGTGAAAGCGAAAGCGGCGGGAGCAGTAATGCACACAGATGCGGTGCAGGCCTTCGGAAAAGTTCACATCGACGCCGGCACGCAGGCCTTCGACCTGCTGTCGATCTCCGGCCACAAGATCGGAGCGCCGAAGGGGATCGGCGCCTTGTACATCCGGCGAGGCACGCAGCTTCAGCCTCTCATGCACGGTGGAACGCAGGATCGCGGGCGCCGTCCCGGAACTGAGAACGTCGCTTCTGCTGTGGGCCTCGCGACGGCGGCCGAGTTGACGCTCGCCGAGCATGAGGTGGAGGGCAAGCGGCTGGAAGCCATGAGGGACCGTCTCGAAGCGGTGATTCTCGCGCGCATTCCGGACGCGGTTATACACGGTCGCGGTGCAATGCGTGCGCCTCATGTTCTCAACGTGTCTGTGCCCGGCACCGACAGCGAATCACTGTTGATGGCGCTCGATCTGAAGGGAATCGCCGCATCAGGCGGCTCTGCGTGTCAGAGCGGCAGCATTTCGCCGTCCCACGTTCTCGTCGCGATGGGTGTGAAGCCCGAGCTCGCATCGGCCGCAATTCGCATGAGCTTCGGGTCGCTAACCACCGACGAATGCATCGACCGGGTCGCAGACATCTTTCCCGCGCTCGTTGAGAAAGCCCGCGCGCTGCAGAACGCCGAGTGACAGTGCGATGAAGGAACGAGTACTGGTGGCGATGTCCGGCGGCGTCGACTCGTCTGTCGCCGCGGCCTTGCTCGTCGAGCAGGGCTACGACGTCGTCGGCGCGACGATGAAGCTGTTCTGTCACGGCGACGACGTTCCCGATCGTCCGTGCTGCTCTCTCGATTCGGTCAACGATGCGCGCAGAGTCTGCGAGACGCTTGGCGTTCCTCATTACGTCATCAATCTCGAGACCAGGTTTGGACACGACGTGATCGACGACTTCGTGAGTGAGTATTCGCGCGGACGAACGCCGATCCCGTGCGTTCGCTGCAACACGTTCACCAAGTTTCGCGACCTCGTCCACAAGGCCGATTCGATCGACGCGCGGTGGATTGCCACTGGTCACTACGCTCGTGTTGCAAACGGCGAGCTCAAGCGCGGCGCCGACGATAACAAGGACCAGACTTATTTCCTGTGGGGTATCGATCGATCGGTGTTGTCACGGATGCTTCTTCCGGTCGGCGACTCGACAAAGGCAGAGACTCGCGCCATTGCCCGAAACCTCGGATTGTCAGTCGTGGCCGAGAAGCCGGAGAGCCAGGAGATCTGCTTTGTGCCTGATGGGGATTACATGAAGATCCTTCGGCAGCGACTTGCTCCCGACGCACCGGCGCTTTCTCGCGGTCCGATCATTACTTCCGACGGACGAAGTGTCGGAGAACATGAGGGCTTCGCACGATACACGATCGGCCAGCGCCGAGGTGTGCCCGGCGGTTTTCGAATCCCGATGTACGTCGTGGGAATCAGGCCGCACGACCGCGCGGTCGTGATCGGGCCGCGAGAAGAGCTCCTCGGCAGCGGCGTCATCGCGCGAGAGGTTAACTGGCTGAGTGATCGGCCCGAGGTCGGAGCAAATGTCACCGTACGTGTCCGGCATCGATCGGCGCTTGCCGCCGGCGAGCTGATTCGTCGTGACCACGATGAGATCGAGATCGCGCTCGACGAGCCCGTGTCGGCAATTACTCCCGGGCAGTCGATCGTTCTCTACGACGGCGATCGGGTTCTTGGCGGCGGCTTCATCGAGTCAGCGGCGAGACCAGTTCGAAGCACCCTGCCAATTCTCGCGGCGTGATCGGTCGGAATTCTTTCGTAGGCAGTTAACGCTCGCGTGAGTCCTGACATCATTAATCAGGATGACAACTGCCCCGATTTTTCTCGCCGCACTTGAAACGCGAGCCGTGAGAGCCGTAGCGTCCGTCGGCCAGCTCGACGACGTAGTCATGCGCGCCAGGACGGGAGACACCGAAGCCTTCACCCATCTGGTTCACGCGCTGCAGCGAACCGTATTTCGGTGGGCGCTCACCTTCGCGCGTGACGCCGATGATGCGGACGAGCTGACTCAGGAAACTTTCGTCCAGGTCCATCGAAAGCTCGAGCAGTTTCGCGGCGATTCTTCGCTCGAGGGATGGGTGTACGGGATCACTCGCGGCCTCGCCCTTCAGCGCAACCGGAAGATCAAGCGAAGAGCGCTGCTTTCAATCGCGTCGCTCCCTGGTATTGACAGCGTCTACAATACAGATCCGGGCGCGCGCGTGGATCGCCAGCGAGTCGCGGACTACATTCGGCACTTTTTCGTTGAGTTGCCGCCGCGCCAGCGTGAAGTCTTCGACCTCGTCGACCTTCAGGGTTTCGACCCGGCTGAGGTCGCCGACCTTACTGGCCTGAAGGCGGCCACAGTGCGCGGCAACCTGTTCAAGGCACGATCCGCAATTCGAGAGCGCATCATCGCGGCGCATCCCGCGTGGAGAGAGTTGGAACGATGACAACATGCGCTGAATGCCTCGACGCGATTTCCACGACGCGCCTTGGCGGAATTCGAGCGGGCTCCTCAGTCGCCGTGCACGTTGCCATCTGCGCGCAATGCGCGAGCGTAGCGGAGGAGGTAACGCATGCCGAGAGGCGGCTGGCTGAGGCGCTCGCCGAGACGCGGCCCGGCGTCAGCCCGGAAGATTTGTCTTTCCGCGTACTGGCGGAATCGGAACGCATTCGCAGAAAGCAGGTTGGACGATGGGTTCGTGGGCTTTGCGCAGCTGCAGCCTGCGTAACATTCTGGTTCTTCATGCAGGACGTGTTCGTTCCGTGGACCGATGGCGCGAGACGCACTGCGATGGAGACGATCACACTAAGGTGCCTGACGGCTCAGCAGGCGTCAGAAATCGCGACTCCTTATCTCAAATCGAGCGGGAGCGCGATCTATCTCGCAAAGGACATCCACACGATTACAATCAGGGGACGCGCTGACGAGTTTGTGCGCGCGAAGATGGAGGTGACGGGCGTGGATAGTAGACAGCAATGCGACCTACCGGACGCGGAACTACACAGAACTGAACGCGCGAAAGTCATGGCGGATCAAATAGCGGCGGCTCTAAAAGCGGCCGCAGCTACTTCGAGCGATAAACCAAAAAAGGATTGAGGGGGGTTCCCTTCCACCACTCCTTCACGTTGTCGTTGCGCGTGATCGCAAGGTGAAGATGCGGCGCGTTGGGACTCGCATCTCCAGTCGATCCAACGAAGCCAATTATCTGGCCCCTTTGCAGCGCATCGCCTTCCTTGAGCCCCGGCCTATAGCTGTCGAGATGTCCGTACATGAGCACATATCGATTGCTTGGATCCGAAGCGTAGATCGTGAGTCCACCGGCCACGCTGTTGTGAAATTTTAGCAGAACACCAGACAGAGCCGAGAGAACGGGGGTATTTCGCGCCGCCATGATGTCGATGGCTTCGTGCGTTCGCGTGCCTCCGCCCCGGGCTTCGGTGAAGCTGTCACGCAAATCTTTTAACGCCACACCAGCGACGGGAACAATCGGGCCCTCTGCCTTTAACGTCGTAATATCCGCGGGCAGGAGAGGTGGAAACGCCGAGCCAGTACCACCTGACAACGCTGGGGCGGCGTTTGGAGCCGTGACGGCCGGCGGAGAGGCGGCAATCGTATCGGTGCCGCCTTCGACGGCTCCGGCGGTGACGATCGAGTCGCCTTGTCGCTGAGAGACGCTGGCTTTGGAGCTGTCCGTGGCTGGCGAGGCGACGGCGGCAGGCAACGGTGCCACATTGAGTCTCTTTTCAGCGGGCTTCGTCGCGTAAATCAACCCTATCGCGAACGATCCGAGAAACGTCGCACCCCAGGTCTTCCAGCTAGCGTTAATACTTCATCCCGCCGGCGGCGGCGAACTCCTTCATCATTCGCTCCTGCTCTTCGCTGAGCTTTTCGGGCGCTTCGATTTTCACTTCGACGATCAAGTCGCCGCTCTGTGCGCCCTTGTGAATGCCCTGCCCTCGCACGCGGAATCTTTTTCCAGAAGGAACACCCGGCGGAATCTTGATCAGCACTTTCTTTCCTTCGAGCGTCGTAACGCTGACCTTCGATCCAAGTGTGGCCTGCGCGATGTTCACCGGTATGGTAGCGATCACATCGAGACCCTCGCGGCGGTAAAACTTGTCTGGCTGCACCGTGAATGTGATCAGGAGATCGCCAGCTGGCCCATTGCTCGAGCCCTTACCGCCCTGACCTTTCAGGCGAATCTTCCCGCCAGTGTCCACTCCCGGCGGCACGGTGATGAGCACTTTTTTCCTGACTCGAAGCTCCCCCGCGCCATTGCACGTTGGACACGGCTGTGAGGGAACCTGTCCTCGGCCAAGACACATCGGGCACGGTCGGTTGACGGCGAACCCACCCTGACCAAACGAAACCACGCCGCGTCCAGAACATTCGGGACACACCTTCATTGTCGCACCGGGTGCACCGCCGGTGCCATGACAGGTGGAGCACTCCTCGTTGACCTCGAGATCAACGGGAACCTTGCCGCCCCGTGCAGCGGTTCTGAAAGGGATATCGAGGCTCGTCTCGATATTCTGGCCTCTCTGAGGTCCAGTTGGACGCGATTGCGCCCTTCCCTGACTTCCGAAGATCGAGCCGAACAGGTCGCCGAGGCCACCAAGACCGCCGATGTCGAAATCCTGGTAGTTGACGTTCGGGTTTCCACCAGCCGAAGACGTTCGCTGAGAGTATCCCCCACGCGGCGACGGACTCGAGGTGCCAAACCCTCCGAACGCCCCAAGCCTGCGCATCTCGTCGTACTGCTTTCGCTTTTCTACATCCCCCAGAACGTTGTTCGCCTCCGAGATTTCCTTGAACTTATCGGCCGCCTTCGCATCGTTTGCGTTGGCGTCGGGATGGTGTTTCTTGGCGAGCTTGCGGAATGCCTTTTTTATCTCGTCCGGCGTTGCCGTGGACGGCACGCCCAGCACCGCATAAAAGTCCTTGGTCTGAGCCATGAACTCTGCTTTGCTTTGCTAGTCGTGGTGCTGGCGAACTACGACACGCGCAGGGCGGAGAAGCTGGCCCTTGAACGTGTATCCGGGCTGGTAAACCCGCGAGACGGTGCCGTCGAGATCGGCGCTGTCAGCCGTTTCTGTTCCAACCGCTTCGTGCAATGCGGGATTGAAGCGCTCGTCGACCGGATTGACGGACTCGAGGCCGGCGGCGCGCAACGCCTTGTCCAGTTTTTTCTCGACCATCTCAACGCCTTCTACAATGGTCTTCGACTCTGTAACCGCTGGATCCACATGCGCGAACCGCGCAATGTCATCGAGCGGGTCGAGAATCATTT
Source organism: Gemmatimonadaceae bacterium (assembly GCA_025357975.1). Taxonomy (GTDB): domain Bacteria; phylum Gemmatimonadota; class Gemmatimonadetes; order Gemmatimonadales; family Gemmatimonadaceae; genus UBA4720. The sequence continues at coordinate 18,755 of JANYKY010000266.1, read as the reverse complement.
TCGCGAGCTCCGCCTGGCCACGCGATTCAGCTTCCACCTTCTCTTTGAGATTTCGCCGGCGGAAGTTGTCGAACTCCGCGGCAAGACGAAGATGCTTGTCGCGCTCTGTCGTCAACTCGCGCTGCAGCGCTGAGATAGCGTCGTCCGCCGACTCCTCGACGTCATCCGCCGACTCGCCGGTGCCACCATCATTTGCGTCGTCGGAGAGGTCTGCGGTGGCATCGGCCATCGCGCCGACCTTGTCTCTGACATCAGACTCGTTCATACCTTGCCCACTCCTTTTCATCGTTCCAATCTAACTCGTTTCGAGCGCTCGCCGGAGCATGTCCAGAGCCGCCTGAGCAGCTCTCTGCCGAACCTCCTCGCGCGTCCCGAACAAACGCAGACATCGGGCCTCGCTCGAAATTCCATCGAGCGCCACCCACACCATACCAACAGGTTTGGAAGCAGTTCCACCGCCGGGCCCGGCGACCCCCGTGATCGAGATTCCAATGTCTGTTCGCATGCGCGCCCGAATGGATTTCGCCATCGCTACAGCGACTTCCTCGCTCACTGCACCGTGCTCTTCAAGAGCGTCCTGACTGACTTCCAGCCAGTCCCGCTTGATCGAATTGTCGTACGCTATAACTCCGCCGACAAATACATCGCTCGACCCGGGAACAGCAGTCAACCGCGCACCGAGCAGGCCTCCGGTACAACTCTCGGCCACAGACAGCCGAATACCACGGCGCCGACAGCTTTTCAGCACTATTTCAGCGAGATCCGCAGACTCCTCTCCAAACACAAACCGTCCGACAGCCCCACGAAGTTTCACTACAGCTCGCTCGAGGGCGGCATCGGCGGCATCGGCCGCGAGCCCGCGAGACGTCACGCGCAAATCGACACTGTCTACACCGGGAAGAAAAGCGAGCGCAAGCCCGTCCACTCCCGAAGCGAGATCGCCAAGCTGGTCGGCAAGCGCCGACTCGGCCACGCCGGTTGTTCGCAGCGTGCGCGACCGAACAACTGTTGGAGCGCCTGAGCCATCTGCCGACATCCGCTGCGTAATACGCGGCAACAATTCATCGGTGAGCATTCCACGCATTTCACGCGGAACTCCGGGCAGCATTGCAACCCACCTCCCGGCCTCGTCCGCGAGCCAGATGCCGGGAGCGCTCCCGTGAGCGTTCGGGATAATTGTCGCGCCTTCGGGAATCATCGCCTGCGCGATGTTTGATTCCGGAAATGGTCCGAGCCTCCGGTAGCGCGCCCATCGCTCTCGCAACGCGGCAACGATCGCCTCGTCGCGAATCATCCGCTTGCCGAAAATGGCCGCGATCGATGCTTTTGTCATATCGTCGCTGGTCGGCCCGAGACCGCCGGTTGTGATGACGGCGCCAGTGCGGTCGAGCGCTGCTTTGACCGCTCCGGCAATATCCCCTGGATTGTCGCCGACAGTTGTGCGATGGACAATCTCGACTCCGACCGCCGCGAGTGCGCGCGCGAGCTGAGCGGCGTTTGTGTCGATTGTAAAGCCAAGGAGCAGCTCGTCACCAATCGTGACGATCTCAATTCTCATTGCATCAACTCGAGAACACCCGGCTGTATCTCATCATGTAGAGGATCAGCGAATAGATCGTGAGAAATACCGCTGCCACCATTGTGACAGTCCCGACGATACCGTTGAAATACGCGAACCAGTTCCACGCCTGCGTACTCCACCCGCGCGACGCCGCGAGCGTTGCCGCAAAAAACCAGAAATAGGCCGCCCCGACCCAGACCGATTGAAATCCTGTCTTCCACTTCGCCGGACCAATCGCCGATATCACTACTCCACGACGCGCCGCCAGCTGACGAAAGATGGTCATGAACAGTTCTCGTCCGAGCACCACGGCCATTACCCACCACGGAAGGCCCACTGGCCCAAACGGCGTCTGGAATCTCAGACTGTGCGCGGCGCCAAATGACGCTGTAGTTGCAGAAATGGGATCCGCAGGTGGCGACATCAGCACGAACATTGGAATGAGCGTTGCGAACAGCAGCAATTTATCGGCTAGCGGATCGAGAAGACTTCCAAGATCCGTGATGAGATTGCGCGTGCGGGCGAGCATGCCGTCGTAATAGTCGGAGATCGCCGCAATGATGTACACAAGAAACGCCGCGAGACGAGCAAACGGCGAGTTGATGAATGGAAGTGCCGCGATGAGCGGCGCAACGAGAATCCTGCCGACCGTTATTGCGTTCGGAAGGTTCACGCGAGAAGGTCGCGTCAGGCGAGCGCTTTCAGCACGAGTTTGCTGACTGCCTTCAGTGTATCGAAGACTCCATCACCGCCAACAGCCACGGCTTCGAAATACGGAACTCGCTCGATCCACACGCCACTCGAGTGCTGGTCCACGAGATTCTGGCCAGCATGGTAAGGGTCCGGAGTCACACGCGCCTTCGCTGGCTCGGCGGGTTCCCAGCCGGGATTCAGCGCGGCCTGCAGCTCCTCTGTCGGCGCCGCATTCGGCAGGTCGCGCTTGTTGTACTGCACCACAAAAGGCATCCGCGTGAGGTCATAGCCATACTCGGCCATGTTGTCATAAAGATTCTGCATCGATTCAAGATTCGCTTCCATGCGCTCGACCTGTGAATCGGCCACGAAGACAATTCCGTCGACGTTTTTTAGAATGAGCTTGCGGCTGGCATTGTAGTACACCTGTCCGGGAACCGTGTAGAGATGAAACCGCGTATTGAATCCGCGAATCGTCCCCAGGTCGACCGGCAGAAAATCAAAGAAGAGAGTGCGTTCGGTTTCGGTTGCAAGCGAGATCAGCTTGCCCCGTGTATCGGGTTTGACCTTGCCGTAGATGTGCTCGAGATTCGTCGTCTTACCGCCAAGACCAGGCCCGTAATAGACGATCTTGCAGTTGATCTCGCGCGCCGCGTAATTGATCATCGACATCGCAGTTCTATCTCCTTACCAGTTGAACAGCTCGTCGATCTCTTCGCCGGCGCCGGCGAGGATGTTCGGCTGGGTGCTTCCGCTTTCCCGCGCGCGGATATAGGCACGGTCGAGGTGTACGGTCAGCTCTTCAACCACTGGCTTCATCTTCAGCCGCACGAGGCCAATGGGTGTATGGTTGTCGAATAAGGTGACGAGAATCAGGCGTCGCGCGACATCTGCGACGTACATGGATTCTTTTTCACCCTGATGGAAGAGTGTGGTGAAGTCGGTCTCTCCGATCAGTCGTGCAAGCTGGTCGTTGGCGCTGAAATCCGCCGCCGTCAGGGTAGCGAACACCATTGGATCGAATGAAAGCGGACGGCCAATTGTCGCCACCAGCTGTCCAGACCGGTCTGCAATGAGTGCCGAGTGGGCGCCGGTCTCGCTGAGAAAACGCGACACTGTACGAGTCAGCGCGTTGAGGTCTTCCTCATCAAATGACCAGTTGGCCGCTCCAGGATTAGTCACAGATCAGGAAAGCCTGGATTCGACGAGGCGCATGAGCGTCACGCCGCGTTGACGCAGAAGCGCTTTCGGCTCCCACGCGACGTACTCCCGCAGCAATCGCACTGTTTCGACCGACGGACGGCTGCGCAGATAGCTGAGCGCGGCAAATCTTCGGAGCGGATGCGTGCTGAAAAGATCGCGTCTGTATTGGCGCTGCAAATGACTCCACGCAAGCGCGCCGCACGCGGCTCCGCCAATAAATCCAAGTGCCGCCAGCTGGCGGTGTCGTCCACTATTCACATCGCCCGCCGTGCAGAGAGTGCCTGCGCAATCGTAACTCCGTCCGCGTATTCAAGATCCCCGCCAACCGGAAGTCCGCGAGCGATTCGCGTAACGGTCAACTGATATGCTGAAAGCTTGCGCTGAACGTACAGCGCCGTTGCCTCTCCCTCAATGCTGGGATTCGTCGCGAGAATCACTTCACGAATTCCGCCGCCCGCAATTCTCTGCTCGAGTTGCGGAATATTGAGGTCCTCGGGACCGATTCCGTCGAGTGGCGAAAGCCTGCCGCCGAGGACGTGATAGACGCCGCGGAACTCGCCGGCACGCTCGATAGCACCTATGTCCGATGCTTCCTCGACAGCGCAGATTAGCGCTCCATCCCGGCGCGGGTCACCGCAGATGTTACACACGCTCTCCTCGGTGAGATTGAAGCAGGTCGCGCAGGGCCGCACCTTCTCCGCAAGCGTCATCAGCGCGTCCGCAAGCCGCCGGCTTTGATCGGGAGACTGCTTGAGAAGATGATATGTGAGGCGCATTGCCGTCTTTCTGCCGATCCCCGGCAAGCGCGAAAGCTCGGATGCCAGCGTGTCTATCGCCGACACCCTAGAACGGAAGCTTGAACGGCAGGCCCATGCCACCGGTGAGCCTCGACATTTCCTGCTTCGCCAGATCGGATGACTTTTGTTGAGCATCACGGAGTGCGACCAGAAGGAGATCCTCGAGCATCTCCACATCGGATGCGTTCACTATAGACGGATCAACCCGCACCTTGGTAATCTGGCCCTTCCCGTCGGCCTCGACGGTGACCATACCGCCCCCGGAGCTTCCGCTAACGGACATTCTCGCCAACTCGTCCTGAACTTTTTCGAGCCGGCCCTGCATCTGCTGAGCCTGCTCGAGGATTTTCGTAAAATCGGTCATCGTGTTCTGTATCTGGTTGAAGTCGTTGTCAGTCGAGCAGGTCGAGATCGAGCTCGCGCACGGCCGCATCCAGCACTGGATCCTGCGCACGCAATCTCGCCAATCTCTCTTCGCGCACTGCTTCTGTAGTCAGTCGCGTGTTTGCCGAGGACTTTGAGCTTTGGTCGAACTCTGACTTCCAGTCCGGTGAACTTTGCGCGGGCTGTGGCTCAGGGTACAACGGCGTTTTCTCCACCTGCACCGGCGCTTCGGCAGCGCGTGCCAGCGTCTGGTACGGGCGCGCTCTGATGGCCGCGGGCGGGCTGGAAGATTGTGGCCCGTTCGGGGTGCCAAGGCCCTGAAGCACTTCTTCGAGCGAGATTGAACGGTCCAGAAGAGCGAACCGCACAAGGAGCATTTCGATCAGAAGCTGTTGCTGCGAGCTGCGGCGAAATTGTGGTTCGATGCCGCTGAGCAATGAGAGCATCCGAAGCAGATCACCGGGGGAGAAATCATCTCGGTGAGCGGTGAGAGCCACGAGCGCCGAAGGAGTGATCCCGTCGGCTTTTCCATTCAGCACAACGGCCAGCTGTGCTCGAAGCATATCGGCCAGCCCGGAGAGGAATACAGCGAAGTCCACCCCGCCGTCCGCGAGTCTCGTGATAGTTTCGAACATCTCGCCCGCACGGTGCCCTGCAATGAGATCGATGATTGCCAGATACTCATCTTCGGCAACGAGGCCGAGTGCTTCTCGCACTCTTCCGGAGGTAATTGGGCCTTCGCCGATCGAGATCACCTGATCCGTGAGACTGAGCGCATCTCTCATCGAGCCATCGGCTGCGCGCGCGATCATCGCAAGCGCGTCGGGGACGGCCCCGATGTCCTCGGAGCCGAGCACTGATTGGAGACGCTTTACGATTTCTGACGTGCCGATTCTCTTCAGGTCGAATCGCTGAAGCCGGCTTAGAACGGGTGCTGCGGCTTGCGCAATTTTTTGCGGGTCCGTTGTCGCGAAAACGAACACGACACGCGGAGGTGGCTCCTCGAGGATCTTGAGAAGTGCGTTCCACGCTTCACGCGTAAGCATGTGAGCTTCGTCGACGATGTACACCTTGTACCTGTCATCGCCCGAGGGAGCGTACATGGCGCGCTCCCGAAGGTCGCGCGCATCGTCCACGCCCCGGTTCGATGCAGCGTCGATCTCCACCACGTCCATGCTCGAGCTGCCGCTCCAGATGCGTGTGCAGGAGTTGCATTCGCCGCATGGCTCTCCGTCACTTGCCTTGTTCTCGCAATTGAGAGCCATTGCGAGTACTCGCGCAAGCGTTGTCTTGCCGGTGCCGCGAGGTCCGCAAAGAAGATATCCGTGAGCTACCCTGCCGCGGGCGATGGCGCCGCGAAGAGTGTCGGAGACGTGGGATTGCACCGCCACGCCTGCGAAGCTTTTTGGGCGGTATTTACGGGCGAGTGCGAGCGACATTTTTGGGGAGGGATGATACCCCAGGCCTGACGGAGCAACGCTAGACACCGCATGCCGCTGCTACCTTCGGGGTCCTGACGGAGTTAGCGGGCTTTCGCCCTCCGGGACCTGGGGCACTCGAAATATAACAGGAAAAAGCCCGCCGTCACGTTAGCGACAGCGGGCTCATTCGTTGTTCTGATCGATATTACCTCTTGATCTGAATCTTCGGAACTTTGATCGTCGCGGAATCGGTGACGACCTTTGGAACGTTCACCTTTGTCGAGTCAGTTACGACACTGACGCTGGGTACGTTCAGCGTATCAGTTACTGTTCCGACCACAGGCTTTTGAACTTCGACATCGCCATTTGCGGTTTTCTTGCAGGCGGTGATCGATACGGCCAGAATGGCCACTGCCAATAGCTTACGCACGAGCGCCTCCCAGGTTGTTAATGTGCCGCTCTCTACGGCACGCGGAACTACTTGCAACTTTCCTGCCGCTAAACTTAGTCCTCGAACGCCTCTCGCTGCAAGCGCCTAACCCTTCGCAGATCATAGACTTGCGCTACTTCGCCGCCGAGGATGAAAATCGTCGCCGCGTAATACAGCCAGATAACGAGGATGACGAGAGCCGCGAGAGTCCCCGTATACAGGGAGCCAGGGTTGAATCGGGTGACATAAACCCCAAACACCCGCTTCGCGACTTCGAGCAGAATGCTCGTAAACATCGACGCGATCATTGCGGTCTGCCACCTGATCTTTCGGTTCGGCAAATACTTGTAGAGCGAAAAAAACATGAGTGCGATAAACAGGAATGCCACGAGTTGCCCCAGATTATACTCGAGCGTTCCCATCACGTCCTTTCTCACACCGATTTGCCCAAGAACCACAAGGCCTCGCGTCGTCGCGAGCGCGGTATAGGCGTTGAGCGCTGTGTAAGCAACAAGAAGCAGCGATGAGACTACCGTGATTTGAACGTCGAAGATCTTTCCCGCAATGATACCGCGGTCAGAATCGATATCGAAGATTGCGCACAGTACACTTCTCAGTGACCCGAACAGCCGCGTCGAGAACCAGACAAAGCCGATGATGCTGTAGAGTCCGATCGCCTTGCGAGACTTGATGATCTGGACGAGCACATTCGCAAGCGGCGACGAGCCGCTCGGATGCGGGGGCAGAAACCGGTCTACGAGAGAATTGATCTCGGTTGACGACGCGTCTGCCGACTGATTGAGCAGATAGCCGAGTCCGGCGGCGAACAACAGGATGAACGGGACAGCGGCGAGCATGAGATTGAACGCAATCCCGCCCGCCAGAAAAAAAACGTTGTCCTCACCACTATTATCCCAGACGCGTACGCTGTAATCGCGCAGCATCCAGCCGATCCTGAGATGGAGCGGCCGTTTGGCCACTAGCTCTCTTTATACGCTGCCTTCGTTTCTGCTATGCGCTGCTCGAGCTCGACGCGCGCCTGCTGAGCCGCAGCACGTCCGGCGTCAACCGCGTTGGTCACCTGACGTCGCTTGAGATCGACAGCGTTGCGAGCGGAATCGAATCGGTTCTCCACCGTATCCTTCGCGTCCTGCAGCTTTTGTCCCACAGAGTCGGTCACGTCGGAGACGAAATCCTGAGCCTGCGTCGACACTCTACGGGCACCGCGCTCGATTTCTCGGCGCGTCTCCTCGCCGCTTCGTGGAGCGAACAACAGCGCGATTCCGGCGCCAATTGCGAGACCGGCCAGAAACGTCCCAACTCCCGGCTCACTCTTCTCGATGATGATCAGCGGCTCATTGCCGCCATCATCGTCCCATTCGTATTCGGACATCTCTCTACCTCTGGTTAACGCTTTTTGGCCTTGGGCTTAACCGGAGCCGCCGGAGCTGCCGGGCGGGCTTTCGGCTTGCTGGCAACAACTTCCACCGGTACCGACTTCGCTGCGTACGATGTGCCATTCGTGTGAAGCATCGCCGAGATTTCCGCCCGAACTTCGTCGACGGAAATACCAACGATCTTCGCCGTCCTCGCCAGATCACCGTTCGCGGTGGCAAAAGTTCTCAGGACGAGCTGCTTTCTCGCATCTGCGAGAGACGCGCCAGCGGCCATCGTAATGGCCGGCATCTCGCCGCTCATCCGCAGATGCCGCGGCATGATGTCCTCAGGCGTGATGATCTCGCCCCGCGCCATGATCACCGCTCTCTCCACCGCGTTCTTGAGCTCGCGTACATTGCCAGCCCAGTTGTGGGAAAGAATCCATTCCCACGAACCGGCCTCGAAGCCCTTGATCTTCTTGCCGTTCTGCTGAGAAAACCGAACGAGGAACTCGTTCGCCAGCAGCTTGATGTCACCGGCGCGGTCGCGAAGCGGCGGGAGAAATACCTCGACCACGGCGAGACGATAATACAGGTCTTCTCGCAGCTCGTTTTCAGCCAGTGCCTTCTGCAGATCACGATTCGTCGCAGCAACGATGCGAATGTCGACCGAGATTTCTTTCTTGCCGCCCAGCCGCCTGATCGTACGCGTTTCGATTGCGCGGAGGAGCTTTACCTGGATGTCAGTCGCCATCTCCGCGACTTCGTCGAGGAAGATCGTGCCGCCGTGGGCCATCTCGAAGGCGCCGGCCTTTTCGTTCGTCGACCCGGTGAACGCGCCCTTCTCGTGACCGAACAACTCGTTCTCGAGAATGTCTTTCGGAAGCGCCGCGCAGTTGAGCGCGAAGAATGGCCCCTTGGCTCTGTCGCTCTTCGCGTGAAGCGCGCGCGCGACAAGCTCCTTGCCGGTTCCCGATTCGCCCAGGATGAGCACGCTGGCCGATGATGGCGCGACCGAATCAATGATCTGATAAACTGCGCGCATCTCTTCGGACTGTCCTGTCAGCTCACCATAATGAGTGAGATTCTCGAGCTTTGACGACAGCTCCCGATTACGCTCCTGAACGTTGAATTTGTCCAGCGCTTTCGGAATTAGTGCCTTCAGCCGGTTGAGCTTATCAGCGTTGAGTGGCTTCTCGATGTAATCGTAAGCGCCTTCCCGCATCGCTTGCACCGCGGAGTCAACCGTTCCCTGCCCGGTCACGATAATGCACTCTGTCGGAATGCCCATACGCTGCAGCTCCTTGAGCAACGCAAGGCCGTCGAGCTTGGGCATCTTGAGGTCAGCCAGGACAACCCCGAAGTCGTCCGTGCTCAGCTGATCCAATGCTTTTTTCCCATCCTGAGCAACAGCGACTTCGTAGCCTTCGCTGGTGAGAATCGCGCTGAGCGCGTTCGTCATCGAAAGCTCGTCGTCTGCAATCAGGATTTTCGCTTTGTTCATTCGATACCGGTCGATTCAGGTCGATCTTCGGGGAGCCTTAATATAACCGTCGAGCCGGACCGTTCGACGGAAACAACTCCGCGCGCAACCAGCGATTGGAGCGCCATCTCGACCCTTTCGCCATCGCCGCTCGCTTCAAGACACACCTCGCGTTTTCTGCCGCTGCGCCCGGCACTACTCACGTTAGCCGCCGACCCGGCAAACAACGCCATCAGCGCAATCGATGCTTCGGCCAGCCGAATCGAGTCTTCAGACTGCGCGATCGCGTGACCCATAAAGGGCTCGACCTGAACGCGTGCTGCCATCGTCTGCGCGCGGACGACCTCCAGGTTTACCACCAGGCCGTTTAACGCGTTTCGGAGCTCGTGACCGGCTGACCTGGCGATCGCCTGAAGAATCTTCCTTGTGTCAGGCGAGGCCAGATCTTCCGGATCAGTCACTTAGGTCGGCATCATCGGGTGCGGCGGCCAGCACAATCATTCCTTCGTGCGGCTGAGTACGGTGCTGCCGCACGGGCTTGATGTGCTTTGCAACATCCGCCACGGTGTTCGAGATTCCAAGTTGAGTGAAGAGGAACTCGAACTTGGCATCGTACGCGCTGGCAAGCTCCTCCTTCACGCTCTTGTCAAGATCCCAGAACCGCTTCTTGAACGGACCAAGCGCCTTCTTGCGAGTCTTGTAGAAAAACTGATCGTCTGTATCCGATGGCTTCCGCTCGTCCTTCGCGTTGATCAGGAGCCACTCATATATCTCTCGGCGCAAAGCATCCGGCATTCGATCGTACAGCATCGTCTGGAAGTTCGTCGCCAGATGAATCTCTGCGGTTTCCGTCTTCGGAAAATGATTGAAGTCCGCATCCGGGAGTGTGGACGCTCCGTGCTGAACTGCACCAGCGAGCCCGTACTCCTTTCGCGCCACTTCCGACAGATTTCTGAGAGTCTCAAAATCGATCTTCACATCCGCGATCGTGCCATCGGGAAGAACTGTACCGCCATGAGTCGTACCAGATTGCACGCTGATCTTCGATAATCCCTCGAGACCGGGTCCGCGAGTCGCGAGCGTGGAATTGAAGTTGTCCATGTAGGTCCGGAGCTCTTCGACAGTGCTGTTCTCGGTGCCGACTTCGCCGATCTCACCGCCCAGCGAAATATTGATCCCCTGCGGTTGAAGTCCGCGAACATATACGGCGATGTCGGCCGCCTGCTCGTAATTCAACCGCTGCTGCTCGACGAGATTTGGTTTGGAGAGATCGACCAGTGTCGATGTATCGATGTCGATGTTGTAGAAACCAGCCGCGACTGCTTCGCGTGCAAGCTGCTTCACCGCATCTACTTCTGTAGCCGGATCAACGGCGAACTTCTTGATGCTCACCTGAAAATGATCGCCCTGGATGAACAGCGGACCACGCCATCCTTCACGCAGCGCAGCGGCGATTATCACCGCGACAAACTCACCCGGGCGTTGATCGGTGTAGGCGATTTCCGAGCGCGCAATTTCGCAGATGAAAGCGCCGGCATCGAGCTTGGTGGCCGTCCGAAAGAGCGCACGCGCGGTGTCATATGCCATTCCGCGCACATTGATCGCAGGAACCGTGTATCCACTGATTTCGCCGCGTCCGCGCGCGAGATAGAGATCGTGTATCGAAGAGGGGATGACGCCGACCTTCTGGCCGATCTCCCAGATCAGCCAGCGCGCATTGTCCTTACCGTCCTGATCCCCGAATACCGCTTCGCCCACGAGGGAGTCCATCTGCTTCGAGGCGATTCCGGCCTCGTCATTGACGGTCACTTCTCCATCGTCAATCGTGATTGCGCCCTTCATTAATTCTTCATGCATGCGCTGAAACTCGTTCTTGATAAGAAAGGTAGCAAGTGGTTTGGAGCAGGAGCGCGATGGGGAGCGAGATCAGAAGCAACTGCGTATTTAGGATCAAAAGCGTGGAACGGCCATCAGGGACAAACGAAATGAAAAACAAAGAAAACATCGAACCGGTCGCTCGGCCGGTCGCCTCCTGAATGCGATCGACCTCGGGTCGTTGTAGTCGTATCTGATGGCCGTTCAGCGTTGTTGATCCGTATAAACGCGGTTAAACCCGCCTGCAATCCAAAAAACTGATCGTTTACTGATTCGCCTCTCACACGCTCCAACGTGCATCCGGAGCAGGAATCGATTCCCATTCCTTCTTCGCGTCATCGGCCCCCGGCCGCCCGAGCAATGCGTACGCGAACTGCTTTCCAAGCTCCACACCCGGCTGGTTGAATGCGTCAATGCCATACAGCTGACCCGCGTACGCCGTCGCCATTTCCAGCAACATCATCAGTCCGCCAACGTGCCACGCATCCACACGATCGAGATGGATAGTCAGATTCGGGCGTCCTCTCTTCGCCAGAGCTCCAGCCGTCGCACGCTGCTCGATGCCGATCAGCTCACCGAGAGTGTGTCCACCGAGATACCCAAGCTCCTTCACATCCTCGAACGCACGGGGAATGGAAACGTCAGTCGCTCTATCCTGCACCGCCACGAACGTCACGACCTTGTTCTTTGGGCCTTCCATAAAAAGCTGCACCTGACTGTGCTGATCGGTTGCACCGAGCGCCGCCAACGGCGTCTGGCCAACTGACCCCCCATCTGGCGTATGCTTTCCGAGACTCTCGGCCCACAGTTGAACGAACCACGACGCGAAATCGCGAAGTGGATCCGAATAAGGCATGAAAACATTTATGACCTTGCCGTACTTTGTATCGGCAAGCCACTGAAGCATTCCATATATGCCGGCCGGGTTTTCCAACAGGCTGGTGGTCTCGCACCGTCGAACCATCTCGGAAGCGCCAGCAAGCAACGCTGTAACGTCGATCCCGACGAGGGCTGCCGGCAAAGTGCCGACCGGCGTCAACACGCTGAACCTGCCTCCTACACTTGGCGGGATATCCAGCGCGGCGAGACCAAGCTTCGTCGCCAGCGGCCGAAGCGCACCGTTCGCTGGGTCGGTGACAAATACGAAATGGTCCACCGGCTGCAGACCGCTGTCGACCACGCTCTTATGAATGATAAGGAACTGCGACATCGTCTCCGCAGTGCCGCCCGATTTCGACGTGACTACGAACAGAGTGCGCGCGAGGTCAAGCCGGTCGAGCAGCGCAGAAATAGTTTCGGGATCGACGTTGTCGAGAACCTGCAGCCTTGGAAATCCATCCCGCGAGCCCGCCGACAACATGTTCCACGCGCTCGGGCGCAATGCAGTGCGCAGTGCGATCGGGCCGAGCGCCGACCCGCCGATGCCAAGTATGACGATGTCATCGTACTTGCCCTCTACAAGGGCCGCGAAATTCATGGCCTGCTCACGTAACGAGTCGTCACTCACGACGTCGGCGAATCCAACCATGCCATCTTTTCGAAGTGCGGCAAACCCTTCGTGAGCTTTCATGAATGATGCGGGTGCAGCGGCCCAATCCGCTTCTGATATGCCGCCCACTGCTTCGCCGATCATGTTCGAGTAATCGATTCGTATTGCCATTCTTTTTTTCTCAGTCGATGCGAACTGTGAGCCCGTCAAACGCGGGCATGATGCCTTGCGGAAGCTCTGCCTCGAGATCCGCGTGAAAATTGTCGTGCGTCAAGTGCGTGAGATAGGTGCGATCCGCGCCGATCCTTTGCGCAACCCGCACAGCTTCAGGAATGCTCAGGTGGGTCGGGTGCCCGGTGCGAAACAACGCGTTCAGCACCAGCACCTTCGCACCTTTCAAGGTCTCGACCACATCGTCCGATATTATCTTAGCGTCCGTCACGTATGCCAGCGGCCCGATGCGGTAGCCAAACACTGACACCGGGCCGTGTGGCACCGCCACCGGAGTCACGTCCACGCCGGCTATTACCATCGTCTGCCGGTCCGCAAGCGGAATTGCGCGGCCCTGCGGCTTCGATGTTCCTGGAAGCGCCTTGATATCGTCGTCGAAGATGTAGCGGAACCGCTGCGCGAGCCGCGCAAGTGAGTCCGCAGATCCGTACATATCGAGCGGCCCATTCCCGCGATTCGAAAGCGCACGGATGTCGTCGAGTCCATGCGTGTGATCGGCGTGATCGTGCGTGAACAAAACTGCATCGACCGTGTCCACGCCCGCGGCGATAAGCTGAAGGCGCAGCTCTGGCGGCGTATCGATCAACAATTTTCCGCCGGTATCCGTCTCGACCAGCGCCCCGACCCTGTTCCGCTTGTCCCGTGGATCGGTAGAGTGACAAATCGCGCAAGCGCAGCCAACCTGCGGAACTCCGAAGCTTGTTCCGGTTCCGAGAAACGTGAGCTTCATTCCCCGTCGCGCACGTGACTCACACTGTCTCGACCTTGAGAAGATTTGTCGTTCCCGGTACATCGAACGGAACGCCGGCCGTAACAACGATTCGATCGCCTCGCGATGCGAGCTCCCGTGCGACCACAACCTGCTTCGCGCGCTGCATCATCTCATCGTAGTTCTCGCAGTGCTGCACGAGCTCCGGGATGACCCCCCACACCAGCGCGAGCTGTCGAAACGTTCGTGGCTGGTCAGTGAGAACGAGTATCGACACGTTAGGACGGTGCGCGGCGACAATGCGCGCAGAGAAACCGCTCTTGGTGAAAACGACGACAAGTGGCGCGCCGAGCATGTCCACAGCGGCGGTAGTTGCGGCCGCAATTGCGACTTCGGTCGGAACACCCACGCCAACATCGCGATGGATTCCCCGGCGAGCTCGCCCGCCGGGTGGATGCTTCTCGACTTCTGTGATGATGCGCCGCATTGCCTCGACAGCGAGACGCGGATACGCTCCAGCTGCTGTTTCTGCTGACAACATCACCGCATCCGTTCCATCGAGAATAGCGTTCGCGACATCGCTCGCTTCAGCGCGAGTCGGCCGGGGATTCTCGATCATCGATTCGAGCATCTGAGTCGCTGTGATTACCGGCCGTCCCATTTTGTTCGCGAGCGAGATGATTCTCTTTTGCGCGCCCGGTACTTCTTCGAACGGCAGCTCTACGCCAAGGTCACCACGCGCAACCATCACGCCGTCCGAAGCCTCGATGATGCTTTCGATGTTGTGAAGGGCAACGTCTTTTTCAATCTTCGCGACCACGAGCAATCCCTTCGGAATCATCGCCCTCAACTGCTCTACGTCCTGCGCACGACGAACAAAACTCAGCGCCAGATAATCGAGGTCTCGCTCCACGGCAAAGTGAATGTCAGCGATGTCTTTTTCAGTGATCGACGGAGCCGAGACCTGTACACCGGGAAGGTTCAGGCCCTTGTGCGGCTTGATCTCGCCGCCGTGCACCACACGCACTTTCACGCGAGCCGCCGATACCTCCATCGCCAGAAGCTCGATGAGGCCGTCATCGATCAGGATGCGATCACCGACGCGTACATCCGTCGCGAGATGATCGTACGTAGTCGGGATCTCGCCGTCGCGCTCGAGACCTTCGTGCACAAGGGTGAGGTCTTCGCCTGGCACAACCGAAATAGGCGCGGGGATATCGCCGACACGAATGCGCGGCCCCTGAAGGTCGCCGAGTATTGCAACCGGTAGTTTCATCTCGGCCGCAACGTTTCGGATGTTATCGATTACTTCGGCGTGCTGCGCATGCGTTCCGTGCGAGAAATTCAGCCGCGCAACGTTCATACCTGCTTCGAGAAGTGATCGGATGCCTTCTATAGAAGACGTTGCGGGCCCGAGCGTGCAGACAATTTTGGTTCGCGGCAGGTATGCTGAGGTCACTTCGCTCCAGTGAGCTGTGTCGTTTTCTTTTCGATTCCGGCGATCAGCGTGTCGAACGATTTCTCAAAACTATCGAGTCCGTCGGTGAGAAGCTTATCGGTAACGTCCTTGATCGATATCCCGACAGCTTCTACCTCACGCAGCAAGCCTTCTGCGGAGCCGAGCCGCTTGTCCACCGTGCGCTGTACGTCGCCGTGATCCTTGAATGCGTCGATCAACGCTGGAGGCATCGTATTTACGGTGTGCGGACCGATGAGCTCCTCTACGTACATGACATCGCGGTACGCCGGATTTTTTACGCCCGTGCTCGCCCATAGAGGCTGCTGCACGCGTCCTGCCTTTTCCTCGAGGGCTTTCCAGCGCGGCTCAGCAAACCGGCGCGCGAACAGCCTGTAGGCGAGCTTCGCGTTTGCAATCGCGGTTCGTCCCTTTAACATCTTCAGACGGTCGCGATCGACTGGATTCGCCGCCTTGATCAGGTCATCCAGTCGCTTGTCCGTTTCTGTGTCCACGCGACTGACGAAAAAGCTGGCCACGGAAAAGACGTGATCGATCGGATTCCCGGCAGCGACGCGATCTTCGAGTCCCGATATGTAAGCATCGATAACCTTTTCGTGTGCGTCGATCGAAAACAGCAACGTGATGTTGACGTTTATACCGTCAGAGATGAGCTGCCTGACCGCTTTCGCGCCCTCGTCAGTACCGGGCACTTTCACCATGACGTTCGGACGATCGACTGTCTGCCAGAGGCGTCTTGCTTCGGCAATCGTCAGATTTGCGTCATGCGCAACGCCAGGAGAAACCTCGATGGACACGTACCCGTCTCCGCCACGCGTCGCCGAGTAGACACCAGCGAAAAGGTCGCACGCACGCTGCACATCAGTGGTTTCGACCAGCTCGAAGAGCTGCCAGGGGGCCAGTGGCGTTGACGCCCCCTGTGCGCCGGAAAGCTGCTCATCGTAGTCAGTTCCGTCTGCGAGTGCCTTCTCGAAAATCGTGGGATTAGACGTCATCCCAGTCAGGAAATCCTCGCTGATTCGACGTTCGAGGTCGCCATTGTGAAGCATTTTTCGATCGATATTGTCGAGCCAGATCGACTGGCCTTCATCATGAAGCTTTTCTAACCGTGTCATCGCGTGAATCCTCCGTTGTTCAATTGTAATCGGAGTTTCCGTCCTCTGCAGACTGCCAACGCGATACGCGAATCTTTTTCGTGCGAGCTATCTGGTAGAGACGAGGATTGCTCCACCGGTTTGATCCATCCCGAACTGGCTCGTAGCACTGGCGGCAGACAGGTATCGCACGCCGGTAACGATTCCGGCATTGAGGCTTTTAAGCGCGTCAATGCTGCCATACGGAGAGCCATTGAGGTAAACCGTTGCTGTTCTGGGCACTTTCTCCCGGAACGAGTTAATGCCACGGTTCTTGAGGAATTCAGGCCGGAGGTGCGCGATGAGGTCGTAGGCGGTCATGCCTGGAGTGCGATAGGAATCGATTTCCGTCATCGACAGAGTATCGCGATGCGCGGCTGGGCGGTCGGTCGGGAACGTGGACGTGGATGCGCATCCCGTCGAGCCGATCAGCAGAATAACTAAGAGTACTCGTTTCATGCACGCACTCCGGTCAGAAGTCCCGTTTCTTCATCTCCGCAAAAAATCTTTCGTTCTCAGCCAGCTTCTTTATTGTTGCCTCGTCGGTTGGATCATCCGAGAGGTTCGCGTCGTACTTCTTTCCAAATCCTTTTGGAATGTTCGACTTCGTGCCGGATTTCGCGGCATTCTTCTTGGCGAGAGCGGCGAGTTTTCTTTTATCCATTTTGGGAGTGAAAGGTGGTGCTTAAGGGACTCACTTTTCTCACTGTTGCGCAAGCCTGTTCTGAGGACCATCCAAACCTTATGCCTGCGGACGTCGTCGAAACCCCAGAATATTCACTCACGGTAACAATCCATAAGCAGGTAAAAGCGATGTCGATCTTCAACGTCTCCAGTAATATTGCGCGAAAGGCGCTTACGGCGGCCGCGGTGCTGGCGGCCCTTTCGATTCTTCCGGCGAGTGGTTATTCGCAGTCCCGAGCCGCCGGTTCGTGGCAGGTCGATGATCAGGAAAGTGAAGGACGTGTTCAGCTTCGCCTGGAGGATCATGATCGGGACGGGAGCCACAGTTCGACGTCATATCCGGTGCCGCTTGCATTACTCAACGGGTTGGGTGCTAGCCAGCTGCGCGGCCCATCGTCGGACGCCCACTTCACGCTTCGCCGCGATGCCGGGACTTTCATATTCAATGGCCGAGTGGGGTCTGGACACGGCGCGGGTCAGCTGAGCTTTGCTGCAGACCCGAAATTCAGTCAGCGGCTCACGTCGCGTGGTTATGGGGCGCCTGACGCAGAGCAGCAATTTCAACTCGCATTGTTCGACATCGGGTTTTCGCTGATCGATGAGCTGAAGGCAGACGCTTATGCGCGGCCTTCGATCGACGACCTTGTCGACATGGGAATGCACGGAGCCCGCTACGATTTTGTTCATGGCATTTCTCAACTGGGCTATCGCGTGCATGACGTGGCGCAGCTCGTCGAGCTTCGTGATCACGGCGTCACTCCGGCTTACATCAGCGGTCTCTCATCGCTTGGCTATTCGAAACTCGCAGTGGACAAATTGCTCGAGCTCAGGGATCACGGAGTCACTGCTTCGTATGTGTCCGCGATGCACGATGCGGGTTACCGGAATCTCCGCGCTCGGGACCTTCTGGAGCTGCGGGATCACGGTGTGAATCAGGAGTTCGTGAAGACGATGGCGACGATGGGTTACGTGAATCTTTCGACGGATGATTTGCTCACGGCGCGAGATCACGGCGTGACAGCTTCATTTGCGGAGGGCTTCCGCAGGCTTGGGTATACGTCCATTTCACTAAGCCAGCTTGTTCGCCTGCGGGATCATGGCGTAACGCCCGAGTTTGCATCTCGTGCGCGGCAACGCGCCGGTTTGGCGCCGTCGGTTCAGGAGTTGATCCGCTTAAGAGACAACGGGGACCAGGACTAATTTCGCAAAGCTGGCACGGCACGTGCTCTTGAATATGACTTGATAACCATTCAAGGGTAAATATGAATACCAGAAATCTGCTTTGCGTCGTGGCGATGTTTTCCGTTGTCGCATGCAAGAAATCCGATAGCACGCCTGTCGATACGTCGCTTTCATTGAACGGAGCGACGACGGTGCCTCTCGACACTGTTGGTGCGGCCGAGCGCGCCAGGACAGCGGCTCTTGCGGCGCCGGTTGCTGCGGCGCCTGTCGCAGTTGCTCCTGCCGCGTCCGCGCCAGTGAGATCGCGCGCCGCTGTACGCCACACTTCTTCGAGTGCGCGGGCGAGCGAGCCCGTTTACTCGTCGGGAGCCACCGCAAGTGCACCCACACACACAGTAAAGAACACGAAGCGTGATGCGGTGATCGGTGGTGTTGCCGGTGCCGCTGTTGGCGCGGTGACCGGTGGCGGAGTGAAGGGCGCAGTAATCGGTGGTGCAGCCGGGGCGGTGCTTGGTGGCGTGATCGGCAATAACGTCGACGTCAAGAAGAAACACTAAGCGCCATGGGGGAAAAAAACCCGCCGGGTTTTCCCCGGCGGGTTTTTTTTAGCCACAAGCCACAAGCCAC
>JANYKY010000248.1 GCA_025357975.1 Gemmatimonadaceae bacterium | reverse complement strand
ATCGCCCGGAACGCAGTTCGCCTCGCAAGCGAGCAGCCCGGCCTCGAACCGGGCGTGCGCGTAACGGAATTTTTTCCTGCCGCGCCGATGTTGATCGAAGGCGACGAAGATCTCATTCATCGGGCGATCTACAACCTGCTGCTGAATGCGGTACAGGCATCTCCCCCCAATGGAGAAGTTCGCATCGAAGGCGGCGAGCTAGAGCGTCATCAGCTGCCAACTGCGCACGGCGAGTTTCCTACTGGTGCATATGCCATTCAGGTCATCGACCGGGGAGTTGGAATCGCCCCGCAGATTCGTGACCGATTGTTCGATCCCTTCGTCACCACTAAGTCGGGGGGTAGCGGATTGGGACTTTCCATCGTTCAGCGCGCGGTTCAGGCGCATGGTGGACTCATCACCGTCAGCGCTCCGGGAGAAGAGACGAGATTCACTCTCGTCATACCGAAATCCTGATCAACAAAAGGTCAATGAGCGAACTGGAAACGCGGCCGACCGTACTTATCATTGACGACGAATCGGCGATTGTGGACACGCTGCGGATCCTTCTCAAGAATGAAGGCTTCGCTGCGCACGTCGCGTTTGGTGGTAAGCAGGGCCTTGAACAGATAGCAGCCGTGAAGCCGGACATCATCATATCCGACATTCGGATGCCTGCCGTAGGTGGTCTCGACATCTTGACCGCGGCTCGCGCGCAGGACCCGGACGTCCCCGTGATCCTGATGACCGCGCAGGCATCGCTCCAGTCGGCAATATCGGCAGTTAATGACGGCGCGTTTCATTACGTGCAGAAGCCTTTCCAGAACGACGCGCTGATGGCAATTGTCCGCCGCGCAGCAGAGACGCGGCAGCTGAAGACCGAGAATCGCGCCCTCAAGCAGGAAGTCCGGCGTCACGGGCATGTCGACCGTCCGATCGGCACCAATCGCGCGTGGCTCGATATCCTCAACGTCGCCGAAACCGTCGCGGCTACCGACTCGACCGTGCTGCTTCAGGGTGAATCGGGCACGGGAAAGGGTGTCATCGCACGCTACATACATCAGCTTTCCAATCGGACGAACGGTCCCTTCGTGTCGATCAACTGCGGAGCACTTCCGGAAAGTCTGCTCGAAAGCGAGCTCTTCGGCCACGTAAAAGGCTCTTTCACCGGCGCTATCAAGGACAAGTCAGGAATGTTCTCGTCTGCGGAGCGCGGCTCGTTCTTCCTCGACGAAATCGGAGAGACCACTCCGGCCACGCAGGTGAAACTGCTTCGCGTTCTCCAGCACCGCGAAGTAATTCCAGTGGGAGCGACCGAGCCGGTTGCGATCGACACACGCCTCATCGCCGCTACGAATCGCAATCTCGAAGAAGAGATCGTGCGCGGCAATTTTCGCAGTGACCTCTTCTACAGGCTCAATGTCATCGCGATCGAGATTCCGCCTCTGCGTGAACGTCCTGAGGACATTCGGCTGCTTGCCGAATCCTTCCTGTCAGAAATCGCACTCAAGCGAAACGAGCCTTTGAAAAAACTCTCGAGCGAGGCGGCCGAACAACTTCAGGAGTATGCATGGCCCGGCAACGTTCGCGAGCTGGAGAACGCAATCGAGCGTGCCGTGATTCTCGCGCCTGGCACTACTATCAACCCGCCGGCGTTACCTGACAGCGTGAGGCGGCGCAAGTCGGAGTCGCTCATCGCCGACCGAACCGTCAGCAACCCGTCGCTTGACGCGATCGAGCGCGCTTACATCATGTGGGTACTTCGCAGCGAAGGCGGAAATAAGTCGCGCGCGGCAGAAGTGCTTGGCATCGACGCCTCAACGCTTCATCGGAAGCTGTCGCGGTTCGAGCTGGTCGCGTGACTGGTGCGGTCGAAGCTGGTGGCAGTGATAATCTGATTCAACGCCATGGTACGCCTGCAATCGTGCTGCTCGCCGTTGCGGCGTCGATCACGGGAATCAGAAATCGATTCGCCTATGACGATGTCCGCGTCATATACGAGGACACCCGCTTTCATTCACTGCTGAGCCTCTGGCACGTCCTGAATCACACCTATTGGCTGCCGAAGTACGGTGGAAGCCTGTTTCGCCCCCTGTCGTCACTGGGATTCGCGCTGCAGTGGCTGGCTGGAGGCGGATCGCCGGTCTTGTTTCATATCGTCAGCATTGCCTTCTACGCCGCGGTGTGCGCAGCAGTGTTTGGGTTGGCCCGCCAGCTGTTCGATAAAACTGCCGCGTTTGCCGGCGCCGCAATCTTTGCTGTTCATCCGGTGCACGTCGAAGCTGTTGCGAACGTCGTTGGGCAGGCTGAGCTCGGGGCTGCGGCTTTGGTTATCGTCGCCGTGTCGCAATACATTCGCTGGACGCGCTCTACCGGCCTGAGTTCGCGCCGTGTGGTTGCTCTTTGCGCGATGTATGGATGTGCCCTGATGTTCAAGGAAAAACCGATCGTGCTGCCAGCGCTTATCGTCGCGGCCGACTTTGCCTCCACCCAAACAGCGCAGACTGTTCGCGAGCGCGGGCGCCGATTATGGCCATTGCTTGCCGCGCTGGCTTTTGTCGGCCTGGCATTCGTGATCTGGCGAACGATGGTGATTGGAAGCGTCTCCGGTGCAGGCCAGGAGGCAGGGGTTTTACTCGGCCAGCCATTTCGAATCCGCGTTCTAACGATGCTTCCCGTTGTGCTCGAATGGATTCGCCTTTTTATCTGGCCGGCCAGTCTCTCCGCGGACTATTCCTCTCCGAGAATCGATATAGCTACGTACTTCACTGCGACGATGATTCCCGCAATCGTGGTTTTGTCAGGCGTTACCGCTATCGCTCTGCATGTGCGCAGGGCACACCCGGCGGTGATGTTCGCATTCGTCTGGGCTGTTATCGGCATGCTGATTCCGAGCAACCTGATCGTAGTCACTGGATTCGTCCTCGCGGAGCGGGCTCTGTTTCTACCGAGCGTCGGTGTCGCACTGTTGCTCGGTGTGCTCGTCGCGATGGCTATTCGCCATGCAGCGCCCTCTTCGCGGCGTGCAGTTCTGGCAGCCGCGTGCATGATGGTTGTTGCCGGGCTGGTCCGGAGCTCTCTGCGCAATCCCGTGTGGAAGGACAACTACACGTTGCTACGCCAGACCGTCGATGACGTACCATATAGCTGGAAATCGCACCTCATGCTTGGCGAGCTTCTCGTCAGTCAGGGAAAAGGCGAAGGCATTCTCGAGATGGGCCTGGCAGTGAAGCTGAGCCCGCCCAATGATGTCATGACCCGTTACGTGACCGCGCGGCGTCTGCACATCTCCGGGCAGCAGGCGATCGCATTGCCGTACTATGCCGCGGCAATAGCGCTCGATCCGTCGAATGCAACAATCAGGGAGAACGCTGCCTACTGTCTCGCACAGATGGGTCGAATGAGCGATGCCGTCGCGGTCGCAAGAGAAGGATTGAAGCTCAAGCCAGGGAATCCGCCGTTGACGCGTTTTCTCGTACTCGCAGACAGCGTCGGGCACAGTCAGCTCCAGTTGCCGTCGTTGCCGCACGATAGAGCTGCACTTGACTGAAGCTGCCGCAACTGTGAGCAGGCAAACCGGGACAGCTGCTGCTCGAGAACAACAAGCACTTCCGACGTTGGACTTTGTCCGACAGCATCCTGCGTTAATCGTCGCGCTTCTTGCAACCATTGCATCTATCAGCGGAATCCTGAATGGTTTTGCGTACGACGACATCGCGGTCATTGTGGAAGACACACGCTTCAGATCGTTGCATGACATCTGGCAGGTGTTCACGCACACCTACTGGATGCCACAATACGGCGGAAGCCTCTACCGGCCGCTGACGACCCTCGGGTTCGCACTCCAGTGGATGGCCGGCGGAGGATCTCCGTTCCCGTTTCATCTCGTGAGCATTCTCCTGTATGCCGCGGTCAGCGTCGCGGTATTGGGGTTGGCGCGGCAGCTTTTCGATGACACATCGGCTCTCGCCGCCGCTGCACTATTCGCCGTCCATCCGTTGCACGTCGAGGCGGTCGCGAACGCGGTGGGACAGGCGGAGTTGGGGGCAGCACTCTTCGTGGTCATCGCCGTATCCCGGTACATCAAGTGGTCTCGCTCCAATTCACTCGGCCCTCGAGAACTGCTGCTGCTGTGCGGAATGTTTCTCTGCGCTCTGATGTTCAAGGAGCATGCGATTGTCCTGCCGGGCTTGATCGTCGCGACCGAGCTTCTTCCTTTGAAGCAGGGATCAACAATGAGGGAGCGCGTGCGGGGGCTCTGGCCTGTTCTGGCTGGGCTGGCTGTTGTCGCCGCTGCATTTGTCGTCCTGCGAACAAGCATTGTCGGAAGCATCAACGGCGCCGGGCAGCAGGTCAGTGTCCTCGCCGGCCAGCCGCTGTCGATCAGAACCTTCACAATGATGCCTGTCGTGCTCGAATGGATTCGCCTTTTCGTGTGGCCCGCCAATCTTTCCGCCGATTATTCGCCGCCCAGAATCGACATTCTCACATCCTTCACCGCGACGATGATTCCGGCACTCACTCTCCTGCTGGCAAGTTGTGCCGTCGCTATCAAGAGCCGTCGGGAATTTCCATCGGCAGTATTTGCATTCGCGTGGATTGTGATTGCACTGCTCATTCCAAGCAACATTGCCGTCATTACCGGTTTCGTTCTCGCCGAGCGGACTTTGTTCCTGCCGAGCGTGGGTGTTGCGATACTGCTTGGCGCTGGATGTGTAACGTTGATGCGGCATGCATCGCTGCCCATGCGCCGCGCGCTCTCGTATGGATTGCCTATCGTAATCGTTGCCGGGCTTGTGCGTAGCTCAGCGCGTAATCCGGTCTGGAGAAACAACGAGACTCTTTTCCGCCAGACAGCGGAGGACGTTCCCAACAGCTCGAAGGCGCACGAGATGCTCGGCGACGTTCTCATGAGCCAGGGAAGGCGCGAAGGAATCATCGAGATGAATCTTGGTGTCAAGCTCAGCGCGGCGAACGACGTCGGGGCACGCCACTTCGCGGCGCGTCGTTTTCACCGCTCGAGACTTCAGGCGGCCGCGCTTCCATTGTACAGGCAGGCTCTGGCTCTCGACCCTTCGAACTTGCAGATCAGGGAAGAGGAGTCTTACTGCCTGGCTCAGCTCGGCCAGGTCGATGAAGCGATTGCAGTCGCAAAAGAAGGACTACGGCTAAGCCCGGGTGACCCGGCAATGCTCAGGTTCCTGTCTTTTGTGGCGTCCTCCGCAGCCACCACCACAGAGATCGCCGCATCCGCCAGATGAGCACACCGTCTCAGAATCAGGGATTGTCTGCCGAGTTGAACCGGTATGGGGTTTTGCTCGTTGCGTTCGCGGCTGTGCTTTCATCGATCACCGGCCTGCGAAATGGATTTGCGCTAGATGACGTCGAAGTAATCGTCAACAACCCGCTGCTTCATACTCTTGCGGCGCCCTGGGGTTTGTTTCATGCGACATACTGGCGCGCGGAGATGGGCGCCACATTGTATCGGCCCCTGACGATGATATCGTTTGCGACACAGTGGGTGATAGGTGGCGGGTCGCCGCTTCCTTTTCACGTCACCAGCATCGCTCTGTACGCATTTCTCTCAGCGGCCGTATATCGCTTTGCGAAGCTGCTGCTCCCGGCTGCAGCAACGCTGGTCGGGGCGCTGGTTTTTGCAGTGCATCCGGTTCACGTCGAGGCGGTGGCGAACATCGTTGGGCAGGCCGAGCTGTGGGTGGCCCTGATCTTCGTGCTGCTCCTCACGTGGTACATCGAAATCCGGCGCGCCGGAGGTCTCGGGCGTTTCCAGGTTGTGGGCATCGCCGCGGGATATCTCGTTGCGTGCTGCTTCAAGGAGCACGCAATCGTGCTGCCGGTGATTTTACTCGCCGCGGAAATGTTGCTCGTCCAGGACGGTACCAGTTACAAGGGTCGCATTCGCCAGCTTGCTCCGCTGATGGGAGCGATGGCCGTAGCGGCGCTGGCATTCCTTGTTGCGCGTCATTCGGTCCTTGGGAATGAGCTCGATGTCACCGCGTTGATTCTTCGCAAGCAGTCATTCGCGACGCGATTCTTCACGATGCTGTCTGTAGTCACGGAGTGGATCAGGCTGTTCTTCTGGCCGATGAATCTCTCGGCCGACTATTCCTACCCAAGAATTCGTCCGCACTCGGGGTTCGAGGCCGCGATGCTTCCGGCCGTTGCAGTAATTCTTGGCGCCGCGTGGATAGCATGGTCGCTGCGCAAGCGCGCGCCTGTTGCGGCATTCGGAATTTGCTGGATTGCCGTCACGATGCTGCTTCCAAGCAACCTGATAATTGTCACCGGGTTCGTTCTGGCTGAGCGTACGCTCATGCTTGCCACGGTGGGGTTTGCATTGTGTGTTGGCGCGGGCGCCCACGAGATCCTCGCATCCGTAGCAGCTTCGGAGAGACGAACGGGCGCTTTTGTGTTTGCCGGGGCTGCAGCGGTCATCGTCATCTTTGCCGGGAGAAGCATGACGCGCAGCCCCGTGTGGCGCGACAATAACACGCTTATCGCGCAGACGGTTCTCGATGTCCCATCGAGTCATCGCGCTCACTGGATGTACGCGACGTATCTCGCTGAGAACAATCATGAGCGTGAGGCGCTCGACGAAATGGATCTTGCGGTCGCGCTTGGCGAATCCGACGACGTTCTTCTTCTCGGCTTTGCGGGAGACATGTTTGCGAGGGCAGGGCGCTGTCCTCGCGCCCTTCCATTGTATCGGCGTGCACTCGCGCTGGGCCCACACAACGTGCAGCTGCGCGCCAATACTTCTCTTTGTCTGCTGAACATTGGAAAGCTCAGCGAGGCCAAGGCCATCGCATTGGCCGATGATAACCATGCCGACCCTCGCCTGCAGCGAGTGGCGTTTGCATCAGATAGTCTTCAACTGCTTCGCTCGCAAACTGTCGCTGTGCATTAGGAGCCTCGAGTCCGTTGCAAAATGCAACGACCCTTGCAAGCTGCCACCGAAAATTCATTCGGCAGAACTATCATGCCTGAGCTAAGTCATTACGGGCA
>JANYKY010000216.1 GCA_025357975.1 Gemmatimonadaceae bacterium | reverse complement strand
GCAGACGACCGGGCGCCTGGGCAGTGGGCCAAACATTCAGATCCGCGGCGTGTCGAGTCTTGGACTCAACAACAATCCGCTGATCTACATCGACGGCGTCCGCGTTAATAACGCTACCGGTAGCGGTCCAACCGGAGTCGGATTTGGATCGCAGAATTCACAGATAGCGGGACGCCTGGATGACATCAGCCCGGATGAGATCGAGAGCATCCAGATCATCAAGGGCCCGGCGGCCGCCACGATTTACGGGACCGAAGCCGCCAACGGTGTCATCCAGATCATCACGAAGAAGGGTTCTGGGATCAAGCCAGTCGTCACGCTTCAGATTCAGGACGGCTCGATCTACTTCCGCGATGCGGCCGGACGTGTGCCAACGAACTACGTCAAGGACGCGACTGGCACCGTCATCGCGTACAACGGTGTCACGGCCGAAAAGGATCTCGGCACGCCAATTTTCAAGACCGGTCAGGCTCGCCAGTACAATCTCGGGCTCTCCGGCGGAGCCGGCCTCGCCCGGTACTTTCTTTCGACAAACTATGAGAACGATCTCGGTATCGAGCCGAACAACTCGGTTCGTCGCGTAAGTGCGCACGGAAATCTGGACCTCGCTCTGACCCAGGCGCTCGACCTCGGGACCAGTCTCAACTTCGTGCAGGCGGACAATCACCTCGGTGCCGATGTAGGCGTTTCAGCAATGCTTGGCGCGGTGCTCGCTCATCCCCTGTTGTTCACGAAAGCTGGCGCAGCGGGATTTTACCCGAACGTGCCGCCGCAGTTTGCCCAGACCTTGTATGACAACAGTGACGGAGTGAATCGGTTCACGGGGAGCGCGACGCTCCATCATCGCCCCACGAGCTGGTTCAGCCAGCGGGCAATCGTCGGCATCGACTATACGGGTGAAGACGCAAGAGCCCTGGAGAAATTCGCAACGCCGGCTCTCGCACCATTCGCCCTCGCTAACGCCACCGGGCAGATCACGCAGACTCTGATTTCGTCCACGCTTGCTTCGGCCGATTATTCCGGTACGGCCAAGTTCGACCTTACCCACGCTTTGGGGTCGTCGTCCTCAATCGGGGGTCAGTTCTACCGGACTGAGACAAGCCAAAGCGTTCTTGGGGGCCAGAATTTCCCGGGCCCGGGTGTAAATCTCGTTTCCGCAACGGCAGTTCCGCTCGCGACGCAGCAGACTCAGGTCATCAACACCACGATCGGTGGATACGGGCAACAGGAGTTCAGCCTGAACAACCGGTTCTTCCTGACCGGTGCTCTCCGAATCGACAACAACAGCGCGTTCGGCGAAAAATTCAAGCTGATCACCTATCCCAAGGTCAGCGCATCGTGGGTGGTCAACGAAGAACCGTTCTGGCACGTTGGCTTTATCAACACCTTGAAGCTACGCGCTGCCTACGGCGAATCCGGCCGAGCACCGGCGGCGTTCACGGCGCTGCGTACATATTCACCTGTGCAGGGACCAGGTGGAACAAACGCATTCACGGCTGGCTCGTACGGTAACCTCAACCTGAAGCCCGAGCGCGGGAAGGAGATCGAAACCGGATTCGAATCGCAACTGTTCAGCCGGCTTTCGCTCGACTTCACCTACTATAACAAGCATACGTTCGATGAAATCGTCGCTCAGCCGATCGCCCCTTCGAGTGGGTTCTTCGGAAACCAGTTCCAGAATCTTGGCCGGGTCGACAACAACGGCATAGAGCTCCAGGCGATACTGCAGCTGATATCCGCCAGAGCGCTCACCTGGGATGTCTCAGCGAATTACTCGACCGCTTACAACAACATTGTAAGCCTCGGAGGAGTACCCTCGCTCGTAACGACGACCGGGCAGTTCAACGTCGTAGGACGACCGATCCAATCGTACTTCTCGAGGCGAGTTGTGTCAGCCACGCAGGACGCCACGACCGGAGCGGTCAGCAACGTGCTGTGTGACGGTGGCCCGGGCAAGGCGGCTGTCGCGTGCTCGTCCGCTCCATTCGTGTACATCGGCACGCCCACCCCGACCCACATCGGGGCGATTTCAAATACGGTCACAGTCTTCGGCCGGCTCCGTCTTTACGCGCTTGTCGACTGGCGAAGTGGCAATAAGTTGCGCAACGCCAACGAGCTTCTCCGCTGCAGCGGGGCGCTCAGCAAGGGTCTCTGCGATATCAACATCAACCCGCAGAAATATCCAGCGCTCCGTGTGGCCGAATCGGGCGTCGTCAACGCGTTCGTATTCAGTACGCAAAATCAATTCATCCAGGACGCGTCGTTTGTCAAACTGCGCGAAGTATCGGCGAGCTACTCGCTCAGAGACAACATGCTGCCGGGAATCAGGCATACGTCCATCACCGTGGCGGCACGAGAGCTCGGGATCCGGACTAATTATCGAGGCCCCGATCCGGAAGTCAGCGCCACCGTCAACGGCACCAGCATCGGCGGCCTCGATCAGGGAATCATTCCGCCGCTCAGCCGTCTGACAGCGACCCTCAACTTCACTTTCTGACATGCAAAATCTTACTCAAAACAGCTGCGCTCCCACCGGGGGACGCGCCTCGCAGAACTTGCGACGTTCAGCAGCCCAATTGGCGACCTTGTCCCTGATGGCGATACTGGCCGGGACTGTGGCCTGTACCGAAATAACCAGCCTGCAACAGTCGAACCCTGGACAGCTCAGCTCGGGGATCGTCTTTACTCCAGGAAACGCACAGCTGATCGTCAATAGCGCACAGGGTGATTTCGAGTGTGCGTACAACCAATACATCGTTACGAGCGGGCTGTTCACGGACGAGCTTGCCAACGCGATCTCGAATACGGCGAACTTCGACCTCGACCGTCGCTCGATTACGCCCGGCTCCCCTTACGGGACGGCTACCTGTACCGCGACCCAGCAACCGGGCGCGTACACACCGCTTGCAGCAGCGCGCGCGTCGAACGACACCGCAATCTCCCATCTCGAGGGATGGACCGACGCGCAGGTGCCCAACCGTTCCAAGCTGATCGGGGTCGCGTCGGCCTATGCCGGCTACAGCCTGGTTCTTCTCGGCGAAGGATCGTGCTCAGCGGCCATCAACCTTGGACCCGAGCTAACCGACGCGCAGCTATTTGCGGAGGCCAAGAGCCGATTTGATACAGCGGTTGCTGCCGCGACGAGGGCAGGTGATACGCAGACCCTCAACCTTGCGCTGCTGGGCCGCGCGCGAACCGAGCTGGACCAGGGAAACTCAGCCGCGGCCGCTACGGACGCAGCATTGATTCCGCCCGGATTCAACGTCAGCATCGGCCATGACGCGATTGATCCGAGACGCCGGAACCTCGTGTTCATCCATACTCAGCTTTCAAATTATTCGTCTGTCGAGAGCGTGATTCAGGCCGCGTACGCGGCCACGAGTGACCCGCGGATCGCGGTAACATCGACCGGAAAACTTGGCTCCGACAACAAGACGTTGATCGTCTTTCCCAATAAAGACGCGTCGGCAACGGCCCCTCAAACACTGGCCAAGTATTCCGAAGCCCAACTGATCATTGCCGAAAATTTCGCCAATACCGGCAACTTCGCGGGCGCCATTGCTATCATCAACACGCTCGAGACAGCCAACGGACAGCCGGCTTTCAGCCCGGCTTCTCCAACGAAGGCCATCGTTCTGGCGCAGATCGTGGAAGAGCGCCGCCGGGAGTTTTTCCTGGAAGGCCACCGGCTCGGGGATCTTCGCCGCCTCAATCTGGCTCCGAGCCCGGCGCCGGGAACACCGTACGTAAATGGTGGGACGTACGACGCACAGTCTTGCTTCCCGCTTCCAGATGTGGAAAGAACGAATAATCCCACCCTTTCCCATCTCTAGCCGGCAAGGCAGGATCTCGACAAGAAGGGCCCGTCCGAAAGGCCGGGCCCTTTTTTCATGGGACTCGCGTGCCACGGGGATCGGGACGGGCACGGCGTATGGGCTACCGAGATCGGGACACCACTTAACATTCTGGTCTACTGATGCGGTATACCAAACCTTGCCGTATGTTTAAGCGCTGCCTTCGCTCCGCCATGAGTCCTCCCCCACCCGCTCGCCGAGGTTTCAGATGCGACCCCTGTACAGTGGCTTCGTTGCCTCTCACCGGCAAAGCTTCAACCTCGCTCGCGCAATCCTGATAATTGCGGGATGCGGCGCGTGTGCGAGTGCACCCGCCGGGAGCCGTGCTGCTTCCCCGCTTTCCGAACAGCAGTACGACGTTGTCATCACGAATGGAAAAATCGTCGACGGCACCGGCAACGCATGGTTCTTTGGCGACGTCGGAATACGCGGCGATCGCATCGTCTCGATTTCCCGTCGGAATGAGCTGTCAAGCGCACCCGCACGGCAGCATATCGACGCGACCGGCCTGGTTATAGCGCCGGGCTTCATCGACATACAGGGACAGTCGGGCGGTGAGTTTCTGCGTGGAGACGGCCGCGACGTAGGAAAACTCACACAGGGAGTTACCACCGAAATCCTCGGCGAGGCGTACACAGCGGCGCCAGCCAGCGAATTGACGTTATCTGACTTTCCGCGCACTGATACGGCGGACATTGCTTCGGAGAAGCGTTTTGTGGGCCCGCATGGGTTTGACGCGTGGCTCCGAGCGATGCAGGCACATGGCATTTCTCCGAACGTCGGATCGTTCGTCGGTGCGAGCTCGCTTCGCGAATACGGAATGGGAATGCACATGGGCGCCGCGACTGGGGCTCCGCTCGATTCCATGCGGAATGCAATGCGACGCGCAATGGAAGACGGTGCATTCGGGCTCGGGTCGGCACTGATATATCCGCCTGGTAACTTTGCGAGCACAGAAGAGCTGATCGAGATCGCGAAAGCGATGGCGCCTTACGGCGGCGTCTACATCACTCACATGCGTTCTGAAGCTGATCAGCTTCTCGAGGGGATGGACGAGGCGATTCGAATCGGCAAAGAGGGTGGCGTTCCCGTCGAGATTTATCATCTCAAAGCAGCGGGAAAGCGTAACTGGATCAAGGCCCCGGCGATGATCGCGAAGATCGATTCGGCGCGCGCAGCCGGCCTCGACGTGCAGGCGAACATGTATCCCTTCACCGCGGGTGGCACCGGGCTCGCAGCGTGTCTTCCTCCCAGCGCCTCGGCTGACGGCAAGCTTCTCGAAAACCTCGCGAATCCGGCAATGCGCGCAAAGATTCGCGCTGAAGTGGCGCACCCGACGAGCCACTGGGAAAGTCTATGCGAGCTGGCTACACCAGAGGGAGTTCTGGTCACGGCGCTCAGCTCACCCACCTACGTGAAGTGGTCCAACCACCGTCTTTCCGAGATTGGCGCCGCAAAAGGAACGGATTGGCTCGACACCGTCATGGACCTTCTGGTGGCCGAGCACAGCGATATCGGAACGTTGTATTTCCTCATGAGCGAGGCCAATGTTCGGCTTCAGCTCAAGCAGCCGTGGATTAAGATCGGTACTGATGCGACGGGTCCCGACCCCGATAGCACCAAGTATCTCGTCCATCCGAGATCGTATGCAACGTACCCGAAGATTCTTGGACAGTATGTGCGCGACGAGGGAATCATCACTCTCGAGGACGCAGTCCGGAAAATGAGCGGAGCGGTCGCCGACAGGCTTCTCATCCGTGATCGCGGGCTTCTCCGCGCCGGCATGTACGCAGACGTTGTGGTTTTCAACGCTGCGACAATCAAGGATCACAGCACCTACGAAAAACCGCATCAGCTGTCCACCGGCATCCAGTACGTGTTCGTGAACGGAGTGGAAGTGGTTCGCGATGGTCGCCACACGGGCGCAAAACCCGGACGTGTGGTACATGGACCAGCGTGGCGCGACACAAATGGCTCGATGCAGTGAATGACCTTGCCTAAACTCTTAGAGGTAACATCCGTCATGCGTTCAGTTGGCACAGCACTGATCCTGGGTGTATTTCCCGCTGCAATCGCGGCAGGATCACTAGAGGCGCAGCAATCGCCTGACCTTCCTGCGCTCGACCGGTACGTCGCCGCAGCCGCGCGCGACTGGCACGTTCCAGGACTCGCCATTGCGGTCGTCAAAAACGATTCACTCGTGTTCGCAAAAGGCTACGGTGTAATTGAAATGGGGAAGCCGGGTGTTGTTAACGAGCACACCCGTTTTGCGATCGGGTCTACCACTAAGGCCATGACTTCCGCCGCCCTCGCCATGCTGGTGGATGAGGGAAAGCTCCACTGGGATGAAAAGGTCATCGACATTCTGCCCGAGTTCCGACTCTACGACCCCTACGCCACGCGTGAGCTCACCGTTCGCGATTTGCTGACGCATCGCAGCGGACTCGGGTCGACCGATCTGATGTGGGCATTATCGGGAAATGACTATTCCCAGGCGGAGATGATACGTCGTCTGCGATACGTTCAGCCATCGCACTCATTCCGATCGGAATGGGATTATCAGAACGTTGTGTATGCGATGGGAGGGTACATCGTCGAGCGAGTGTCCGGCATGCCGTGGGCGACGTTCGTGCAGACGCGCATTTTCGATCCGCTAGGGATGACGGAGAGCATTCCGCTCGTAGCGCAGCTCGATGGAAAGCCCAATGTGGCAATACCGCACGCCGAGTCGCACGATACGATTCGAGTTGTTCCAAGGCGAAGCACTGATAACATCGCGCCGGCCGGGTCGGTGTGGTCGAGCGTATCGGACATGTCGAAATGGATGCGCTTTGTTCTCGACAGCGGGCGCGTCGGCAACAAGCGGCTCATTTCGGTTGCGACATTCAAGGAGCTGATCGCGCCGCAGATCCGTGCGCCGATGGATGAATACCCTGCTCTCAGTCTGGCGAATCCAAATACCTTCAGTTATGCGCTTGGGTGGTTCGTGCAGGACTACCGCGGCCACACCGTGTGGATGCATACCGGAAGTATCGATGGAATGAGTGCGATCATCGGGTTGTTGCCATCGGAACGCGTTGGAGTATACGTGCTCGAGAATCTCGACCATGCAGAATTACGCCATGCGCTGATGTACAAAGCGTTCGACGTTTTTACCGGTGCGCCTGCGCGCGATTGGAGCGCCGACGTGAAGAATCTTTTCGCGGCTCGCCTCACTCAGCGCCCGGCATCTCAGCAGCCCCCGACACCGCACCCTTCGCTTGCGGTCGAGAAATATGTTGGTGTGTACGTTGACTCCACTTATGGAAATATTGAAGTGACGTCTGCGGGCGGCGTGCTTCACGCGCGATTCGGCAGGGCCGACCTCGGCGATCTCGAGCACGTCGACTACGATGTTTTTCGCAACGTCCTGACACCTTCGCAGCAGCAGTCTGTCGCGCTTTCGTTCGTGCAGGATGGCCGCGGCAACGTCCAGTCCGTCAGCGCTCTTGGCGTGAGCTTCATCCGCCAGGCGGCCGCAGCCGCCGCGCCTCGTGTCGCGTCGGTTGTGGATCTGTATTCAGCTCCCGCCGATGCACCGTACACGGCGGTCGCAGTGAGTGTGCAGACGCCGATGGGTCATACCCTCGCCGGAACTCTTACAATCCCGAAGATCGCCAGCGATAAGCATAGAGTGGGTGCAGTCGTGACGATAACCGGATCTGGCCCTCAGGATCGCGACGAGTTCATCACCCTCGAGGGCTATCGACCGTTCCGACAGTATGCCGATTCGCTCGGACGTCGCGGCATCGCTGTATTGCGAATGGATGATCGAGGAGTCGGGGCGTCGACGGGAACTTTCAAGGGCGCAACCAGTGCAGACTTCGGTGAAGACATTCGCGCTGGCCTTGCGTATCTCCGCACACGGCCCGAAATCGACCCGCACCGGTTGGCAGTGCTGGGCCACAGCGAAGGAGCGCTAATCGCCCCGATAGTGGCTGCGAAGGAACCGGACTTGCGCGCGATTGTGTTGCTGGCTGGAATTGCACGGCCGGGTCGAGGCACACTCGCAGCTCAGCTTGCCAATCTCATCAACCACAACGCCGACTTCACACAAAAGCAGAAAGATTCCGCCACGCTGACTATTCCGGCGACAATGGACAAGCTTGCAGCCGCTGATCCCTGGATGGATTTCTTTCTCAAGTACGACCCTTCAGCAACCGCACGGCAACTGAGCAAGCCCGCAGTTCTGATACTTACGGGAGCGAACGATCAACAGGCTGATCCGAAGCAGGTGCCTGAATGGGCGGCAGCCTTTCGCAAGTCGGGCAATCGAGACGTCACTGCGAAAGTTCTGCCCGGCCTGGATCATCTTTTCGTTGTAGATGCCGACGGTTTTCCGCCAGGCTATGCAAAACTGCCTACTCCCGTCACAGTGGATCCCCGGGCTGTCGGCGTAATTGTCGATTGGCTCGCGCAGCGCCTCAAATAAGCCCTGGTCAGAGGCGTCCTCGTTGATCATTCCACGCTGCCATCCCCGCACCCGCTTCGGTGCGACCGGAAACGCTCTGCCGCGAGCGATCGCGGCGGCGTTGCTGCTTGCCCGTCCGCTATGCGTCTCAGCACAGACCAGTGATCTGCGTCCAGCAACGGTGGCCGCAGACCCCGCCTATGCGGAAGTCGCGACTTATCTGGAACGCATCATCACCGCAGAGATGCGAGACAAGCAGCTGCCCGCTGTGTCGATCGCGC
>JANYKY010000173.1 GCA_025357975.1 Gemmatimonadaceae bacterium | reverse complement strand
CTTCGCGGATTGCGCTCGCGCCATTGAGAGAAGATATCCGTGGGTTCGATGCTACAGGCCCGTCAACGAGATATTTATTTGCGCCAGCTTCTCGGCGCTGCGAGGCTACTGGAACGAATGCCTCGCGAGCGAAGAAGCTTTTGCGATTGCCGTCAGGAACCTGTGCATGGCGCATGAGCTTGGCAGTCGAGGCGATTCTGTCCGAGCGTCCCGATGCGATCCTCGTGCAAGGTGAGTCGATCGAACATTTCCATCCGGCCGGTGTTCGTGCACGCGAGATTGCGGACCGCGAGAATGCTTTCAAATGGCTGCCTCTCGACCTGACGACAGGTCGCGAGCTCGCGCCGGGCATGGCCGGATTTCTCAACCGGAGTGGTGTGTCGTCGAACGACCTGAGCTTTTTCCGCGAGCCTCGGGCTGTAGGTCAGCGATGGCTGGGGCTCGACTATTACCCGACGTGCGAGCATCGCGTCAGTGGTAATGGATCCCGCACGGTCAACCGGCAGGGCGCGGGTTTTCAGGCATTGGCTTCGCAGTATTACGAGCGGTATCACCTGCCCCTCTTTCATTGCGAGACCAATCGAGTCGCGGAGCATGCGGTGGACTGGCTCGAAGTTCAGTGGAATGAAGTGCTCAGTCTGCGCGCGCGCGGAATTCCTGTTCACGGGTTCACGTGGTACTCGCTGACGGACCAGATCGACTGGCAACATGGGCTTCGCATCGAGCGCGATGATCTACATCCGGTTGGACTGTTTGATCTCGATCGAAAAGTGCGCCCTGTCGGCGTTGCTTACAGGAAGATCATCGAAACCTACAAACCACTTATGCACTCGGATGAGCCTCTCGATCTCGTGTGCGAGCTGCGGGTCAGGCGTACAGCGCGGGCCTGAGTAAATCTTGAGGGTCTAGACGGTGGCAGAGAATCAGAAAGGCACGATCGTAACGCGCGCGCTCATTCCCTGCGGTGGCCGCGGAACTCGCATGCTCGCGTTGACTCATGGAGCTCCCAAGGAGTTGATCGACGTCGGTGGAGTTCCAGCCATAGTTCGCGTTCTTGCAGAGTGCGCGGCGAGCGGCATTACCGACGTAGTGATCGTCATCTCGCCCGACAAGCAGGCTATAGTCGATGCATTGAAGAGCACAGCGGGGGCGACCGGAATGCCCGCACGCATTTCGTACGTCGTCCAGGAAGAGCCCCGTGGCCTCGCAGACGCCATACGGCTTGGTCGCGAATTCGCTGGTGGTGAGCCACTCGCTGTCGTTCTTCCGGACAACCTGTTCACCGAGGGCACGCCTGCGGTTAGGCAGGTAACCGAGACGTACGAGCGAACTCAATGAACGTTGTCGCCGTTGTAGAGATCTCAGGCAGTGAAGCTGAGAGACGCGGCCCGACGTGGGTCTACTCTGGTGCGCTCGATGGCGACGAATTCAGAATCACCCAACTTCCGGGAAAGGGCGAGCGCGGCCGCACGTTTGACACGCAAGGCGCGGCGTCGGCGTTCACCGGTGTCGGCAGATTTGTGTTTTCGAGTGACGGGTTTGCGGCGATCGATCGAGTGGCGGAAACGCTTCCAGCGGGTGCCGAGCTGGACGATGTTCCGGTAGTGCAGCTACTTCTGGAAAATGGGCGCCTGATGGGCCGCCGAATCAGCGGGCGCTTTTTCGATATCGGCCTCATCCCAGGGTACAACGAGGCGAGCGAGATCTTTGGAGCCGGCGACAAACAATAGGCGAACGCCCTCTGATTGCGCCGCGCAGCTAGTCCTGTTCGAACGCCTCGACGTATTTCACGCCCGCGCCTGTATTGAACAGAACGACTCGCTCATCGAGCTGAACTTCTTCTCGCTCAATGAGTTTTCTGAGGGCTGGCAGGCATGCGCCACCTTCGGGAGCAACGAAGACTCCTTCGAGCGACCCGATTTCTTTAACGGCGGCCAGCAAGGCTTTGTCGCTCACGGCGACTGCTGACCCACCCGACGCCCTGATCGCGTCAAGAATGAGGAAGTCTCCGATTGCCTTCGGCACACGGAGACCAGACGCAACCGTCGCAGCATTCGAAAACATGTCGGCAAAGCGTTCGCCCTTTTCGAAGGCAGTAACAATTGGTGCACACCCTTCTGATTGAACGGTCACCATTCGCGGGCGATCAGAGCCAATCCAACCCATCTGCTCCATTTCGTCGAACGCTTTCCACATCCCGATCAAGCCGGTTCCGCCGCCAGTTGGGTAGATGATGACATCGGGCAATGACCATCCGAACGCTTCAGCGAGCTCATAGCCGAGTGTTTTTTTGCCTTCGACGCGATACGGCTCCTTGAGCGTCGATACGTCGAACCATCCCTCAGCATCCTTGCGCCTTGCTACCTCAGCGCCACAGTCGGTGATCAGTCCATCCATCAGCGTCACATGCGCTCCAAGCTCGATGCATTCGACAACATTCGCCCGTGGGGTGTCGCGCGGCATGAAGAGATGCGCTTCCATGCCGGCGCGGGCAGCGTAGGCTGCAAGGGCGCCGGCCGCGTTGCCTGCAGATGGCGCAGCAACTTTTTGCACTCCAAGCTCTTTTGCCATCGAGACTGCCGCGGACATGCCGCGAGCCTTGAAACTCTGCGTTGGATTGAGAGACTCATCCTTGATGTAGAGCTGGTTCATTCCCAGCACACGACCGAGACGGTCCGCGCGCAGGAGCGGTGTCCATCCTTCGCCGAGTGTGACGATGTCCGCGTCCGAGCTCACCGGCATTACTTCGCGATAACGCCACATGCTCGACACACGTGACTTGAGCGATTCGCGGGTGAGCGTTCTCGACGCTCGTTCGAGATCGTAATGGACGAGAAGCGGCTTGCCGCATTTCTCGCAGAGGTTGTACAGTTTGCCGGCCGGGTATTGAACGCCGCAGGCCGCGCATTGTAGATGGGTGACGTTGCTCATGGCGATGGCTAAGTTACGCACTCGCACCTTCCCCCGGCCACCGTCGCATTCGTTTGCAAGACTCAATTCGCCTTATAATCGCAACGCTAGGCGTCGCCCTTGTCACTGTGGTGCTCGACTGGCGAGCGCGAAAGTAAGTGTACACAGGCCATGTCGGTGTCGCGCTTGGCGCGAAAGGACTCAGAAGCTCCGTTCCATTATGGGCGCTCATTATCGCGAGCCAGCTGCCGGACTGGGCGGACGCGACTTTGTGCATTGCAGGGCTGAGGAGCTCGACTCCGGGAATGCTCTCGCACTCGTTTCCTGCGATTGGTGTTCTCACGCTGCTTGCCGGGCTGGCGTACCTCGTCGCGACACGGGACGTTACCGGAGCGGCTTTCATCGGCGTACTTGTCATATCGCACGCTTTTGCTGATTACCTCACCGGTATCAAGCCCACCTGGAGCGGCGGACCGATGGTCGGGCTACAGCTTTACCATCATCCGGTGATTGATTTCGCCCTCGAAGGGGCTGTCATCCTGGCTGGATGGCTGCTTTATCGAACATCATTTCCGCGAGAGCGAGGCAACTCGCGCGAAGTGCTCTCCATACTCGGCGTACTCCTTGCGCTGCAGTTGGCCGCCGATATCGTGTTTGCGACGGTAACAGGACTGAGAAAGTGCTGACCTAAACCAGAGGCTGATCTAAATGGCAACTGATCAATATCACGAACCGCCCGAAGAGCTTTCGGACAAGACTCGCACTCTTGCCCGGGTGCTAACTGGTCTCATCGAGGAGTGCGAAGCGATCAACTGGTATGAGCAACGCATCTCGGTGGAAAAAAACAAGCAGGCGAAGGCCATCATGCAGAATGCGCAGAAAGAAGAGTTCAAGCATTTCGGGATGGGGCTCGAATTCGTCATGAGGCAGCTTCCGGATTTCAGGGACACGCTGAAAGAGATTCTCTTCAAGCCTGGCGACATCGTCGAGCACGGTGAGAAAGCTGAGGATGCGGTTGACTGACCAGATTCCTTCGCGCGCTGAGGCTCTGGCGCTGGTCCACGAATACACGGCCAGCGATTCGCTTAGAAAGCACATGCTTTCGGTTGAAGCAGCAATGCGCGCCTATGCGACGCGTTTCGGAGAGAATCCAGATCGCTGGGGGCTTGCCGGGTTAGTCCACGATTTTGATTACGAGCGTTTTCCCAACGCATCGCACTCTGCGACGGAGGAGCATCCGGCTGAGGGCGTCCGAATCCTGAGAGAGAAAGGATTCCCTGAAGATATTCTGGCTTCAATTCTCGGCCATGCGAATTACAGTGGTGTCGCGCGGGAATCGAAAATGGCAAAGACGTTATTCGCGGTTGACGAGCTGACGGGCTTGATCACCGCGACAGCCCTCGTGAGGCCGAGCAAGAGTGTGATGGAGGTCGAGGCGAAGTCGGTTCGCAAGAAGATGAAGGACAAAGCCTTCGCGCGCGGTGTCAGCCGCGATGATGTCATAAATGGTGCTGCTGATCTCGGTGTCGATCTGGATGAGCATATCGCTTTCGTTATTTCAGCGATGCAGGCGGTGGCGCCTTCGCTCGGCCTGGCCGGTTCTGGTAGTTAACAGTTAACAGCAAACCACTCCCCGCGTCGGAGCGGTCAGTATCTCCCGCGCCGCGCCCATGCTCGCAGTCTACGGAGCCCGCTGAACGGCTCGCTTTCTTCCAGACAGCTCGTGTTCAGAACGCGCGG
>JANYKY010000165.1 GCA_025357975.1 Gemmatimonadaceae bacterium | reverse complement strand
AGTCCAAATTGGTGCCGGGGCGTTTCAACTCGTGCCGCTCCTTGTCCTGCATGATGCTGCGCTCCTGTCAGTAACTGGCCTTCGCACGCTGCAAACGGTAGCGATGTTAAGCCTCAAGCTATACTCGCAGACGTTTTACATTTCCCTGGTACTTTTCGCCGTCTATGACCTGTTTCTCGGCTACCTGATCATCCGGTCACGGTTTTTGCCGAAAGCGATCGGCGTGTTCTTGATGATTGCCGGTGTTGGGTGGCTTGCTTTCGTATGGCCGCCGGCAGCGTTAGCCGTAGCGGGCATCATTCTGCCGCTTGGTGCACTCGCG
This sequence comes from Gemmatimonadaceae bacterium, assembly GCA_025357975.1. Classification (GTDB taxonomy): domain Bacteria; phylum Gemmatimonadota; class Gemmatimonadetes; order Gemmatimonadales; family Gemmatimonadaceae; genus UBA4720. The sequence continues at coordinate 2,694 of JANYKY010000165.1, read as the reverse complement.
GAAATCGTCTTTATGTTCTGGCTCTTGGTAAAGGGAGTGGACGCTTCGGCGTGACCTAGTGCCTGCGCGGTTGATCGCGTGCTGGGGCATCTACCACCATCGAAAGAGTCGCTCGTTCGCAGTGTCAACGTTCATTCATTGCGCTTTGCCTTCGCCCTCACACGCACCTGGAAATGTCCGACGAATCGATTGAAGCCCTCCGGTTGGAGGCGATCTAGATAAGTCACTACAAGCATCTCGCCGGCGACGGAAAATTCGACACGGAACACGGCAGGTCGATTTTGACGTATGACGCCTGGAAAGTTTGTGTACGTTGACAGCGTACTATGGGTTCGAATCCCACCCCGTCCGTGTCACGCAGGGCACGCTTCATGCTTTTTCAGTCGCCAATCGGCCTCTTGCCGCAACTGACGATTCTGAGAGGAAGCAATGAAGATTTCCAATGCCTTTGGTCTCCCGTCCGCCATCATCATTGCCTCTGCGAGCCTGAGCATGGCCGCATGCGGCGGCGGGCATGACAACAGCGCGAATGTCCCGGCCGCAAGCACGACTGTTTCGCCGAGCGTCGCCACACCTGATGCCAACGCGCCGGTAGCAACAGCGCCGATGGCGGATACAGTTGCGCACGGTCACCACAGCAAGCTTGCAGGCGCCGCGCTTGGCGCAGCTGCGGGGCATATGCTTGGCGGGCATGCGGTGGCTGGGGCCGCAGTCGGCGCGATTGTCCAACACGAAAGAAACAAGCACCGGCGTTAAACCATGGCTTCAGCGAGGCGCTCACCAGTTAACAGTGGGCGCCTCGAGCTAGCTGATGTCGTCATGGGCGCTGCCCTCGCGACGTTCGTATTGCTTGGGTTTGCCAGTGGAGCGGGGCTGACGCGCGAGAGCGACTTGCGGGTGCGCCGTAAGGTTCGTCCGCGAAGGAACAAGCGGGTGACGCGTGTTGCAACTGCAATCAGTCAAATCGGTGCACCGCACATGCGGCTGATTCTCGCCGGAAGTCTTGCGCTCGCGTGTCGGAAGCGCGGTCGCGGCAGGCCTTCGCGCATTTTTGCCGCAGCGCTATTTGCGACCGCAGTCAACAGGACTTCGCGACTGGCTCTCCATCAGGCGCGACCCCCGAAAGCTGGAGTCCACCACGGGCTTGATATATACGCCTATCCGAGTGGACATTGCTTCGCCGTCGCAGCGTTGATGACCGCAGCGGTGAGAGAGTTGTCCAAAGGTGAGTCCGATTCGACTCAGCGGAACCTTGCCGCTGGCGGAATCGCAACGGCACTTGCGACTGGATGGTCCCGGCTCTATCTCGATGAGCACTGGATCGACGACGTTATAGGAGGCTTGAGTGCGGGCTTGGGAGTTGGCATCGCGGTGACCGGTGCCTGAAGAAATCGAGATCGACGCAGACAAGCTTCGGGAAACAATCGACGAGGAGGTCGAGCGAGCAGGTGGCGGAAAACTTCTTCGCTGGATCTCGTTGACCACAGCTCTGCTTGCCGCGCTCGCCGCAATTGCTTCGCTGCGCGCCGGCGCAACGGTAAATGAGGCATTGCTGCTGAAGACCGAATCAACCCGGCTACAGGCTCAGGCCTCAGATCAATGGGCCTACTATCAGGCGAAGGGAATCAAAGGGGCTATTGCGCAGAGTTCGATCAATGCGTGGGCCGTCGCAGGTAAGGCTGCGCCAGCGGGAATGGCTGCAGAAGCTGGCAAGTATGCCGCTCAACAGGATACGATACGACAAGCTGCTGGGCGGCTCGAACATCAGCGTGATGACAAGTCCCATGAAGCCGACATTCTGCTCGAGCAGCATCACCATTTCGCGGCTTCCGTCGCACTTTTTCAAATCGCGATAGCACTCGGCGCAATTGCAGCGTTGACGCGCGTCTCGCTGGTCTGGATTGGATCCCTCACTGCGGGAGCCGCTGGCGTAGCACTGATGGGTTTGGCCATGCTCGCGCCTGGCTGAGCCGTCTATGCGTCAGCGCGCGGTTGAAGGCCTTCGAGTATCGATTCGATCCTCGTTAACCGTGCGACGAGCTCGTCATGCTGGGTTGCTTCAGGCGTCGGAGACTTTGCGACGAACGTAAGCGCACCTCCGGTTTCGAGCCGGCATTCCTGGACCTGCTGCAGTGAGGCGATACCCTGTCGTCGCGCAGCGGCCTCGAGCTCGGCCAGAGTGATGAGCTCCTCGTTCAACCGTTCGTGCGAAATCATTCCGTCGAGTATCAGGATATCCGGGCTTCCTTCCAGCTTGTCGAGCCGTCCGCTCTTAAAGAGGTATCGCACGAGAAAGTGGTTGACGACGAGCAGAATCGCAGCGCCGAACAGCCCGCCGACCACGGAATTATCGTTGCCGATGATTGCGTTCTGGACTGTGTTGGAGAGGAGAAGCAATACGACGAGATCGAATGGATTGAGTTGGGAGAGCTCGCGTTTTCCGGCGAGTCGAAGCCCGAATAGCAGGGCCCCGTAGACGACCAGTGTTCGGACGAGCTTCTCCAGGAGCGGCACTCCTGGAACGAAAATATCCGACCAGAACGTCGAGATCTCGGGCGAGATGATCATTGGGTTATGAGTATGAGTGAGCCGTCAAGAGCTGTCTGCGGATATGTGGTATTCCCGGACACGTGTCCGGCATTCTCATTGATACGGCACTTTCCAGCGAATGTTCTCGCACCATTTGCAGCCGTC
>JANYKY010000142.1 GCA_025357975.1 Gemmatimonadaceae bacterium | reverse complement strand
CATCGAGCTGCGCGAAGCCTGCAAGGCAAAGATGGGAGCGAGCTTTTCCGCGAAGAAATTCCACGAGCGCTTCATGTCGCAGGGCCAGATTCCCGTAGCTTTTATTCGCGACGGATTCCTGGAGGAGTGCGTCCCGCAGGCCTAGCCCTCACACGTCCCAAGGACGAAAAATGACAACCCGCCGGAATTTTGTTTCGGGCCTTGCAGCTGCTGGTCTCGGTGGAAAGGCGATTTTCCGCCAGAACGCAATCGGCTCGATGTTTCGTGCGAATCTCGTAGCCGGGGACCGCCCGCCGGAGTCAATCGCCGACGACGAGTCCTACTGGAGCGAGATTCAGCGCGCGTTTGACGTCGATCGCACGATGATCAACCTCAACAACGGCGGTGTGAGTCCAACACCAACTCACGTGCTCGAGCAGATGATTCGAGACCTGAGGTTCACGAACGAGCTTCCCGTCGAGCACATGTGGCGAGTGCTCGAGCCCCGTCTCGAGAGCGTGCGAAGAGATCTGGCGCGAGAGTTCGGCTGCGACCCCGAAGAGATGGGAATTACGCGCAACGCGTCCGAGTCGAACGAGATCATGATCATGGGGCTCGACCTGAAGCGCGGCGATGAGGTCGTAGTGTCGAATCAAAATTACGGGCGCATGCTGACTGCGTGGGACCAGCGCGTACGACGCGAAGGTATCGTCGTGAAGCAGGTATCGTTCAAGGTTCCCCCGCCGTCACAGCAGTATATCGTCGACCAATTCAAGGCGCTCGTCACGTCGAACACGAAAGTCATCGAGCTGCCGCACATCACGAACCTCACCGGGCAGATCATGCCCATCAGGGAGATCATCGACTTCGCGCGCCCGCTCGGCATCGAGGTCATCGTCGATGGCGCTCACGCATTCGCGCACTTTCCGTTCAAGCGCGACGATCTGGGAGTCGATTTCTACGGCACGAGCCTGCACAAATGGATGCTGGCGCCGATCGGCACCGGTTTCATCTACGTCCGGAAGGACAAGCAGAAGAAGTTGTGGCCGCTGATGGCCGCAGCTGCAACACAGGACAATGACATCAGGAAGTTCGAGGAGATCGGCACCCATCCCGCGGCGAACCACAACGCTATCTCAGCGGCAATAGCATTTCATCGCGGTATTGGAACGGACAGGAAGATTGCGCGGCTCAGATATCTCCGCGACCGCTGGGCGAAGCGGTTACTCGCGGAAAGTCCGCGCGTGAAAGTTCTCACACCGCTCGACAGCAAGTATTCTGGAGCGATCGGGCTGGTGAGCGTCGATGGGCTCGAGTTCGGGAAGCTCGGCGCGTGGCTGATGAACAAGCATCGCATCGTCAACACACCGATTCTTCATCCGGAGTTCAATGGCCTACGCATCACGCCGAATGTGTACACGACCGTGGATGAGATCGACACGTTCGCCGACAAGATGCTCGACGCGATAAAGAACGGGATCACAGCCTGAATAAAGCCAGGGGCCAAAAAAAAACGGACCATTCTGGTCCGTCTTTTTTGTCGTTCTTAGAGCGGGTCTCCGTCTTTGCGTGTCTTGCTTCCCTTCGGACGTCCGCCCTTTCGAGCCGCCTTGCCGTCTTCGATCATCTGATCGAAAGCGGCCTTGGCATCCTTCATCAATGCCGCATGCGTCGCGCGACGATCGCGCTCCGAGCGCTTCTTCTCGGCCTGGTAAATCGCCTGAGGTGTCTTCGATTTCGGCATCATAATGTCACCGCCCGTGTTCATTGTCCCATATGTCGCGAACGCTCCGCCGGCCGTCGCCGAGCGGAGCGCTTTCTATACACTGGAATATAACACTTTCAGCGTCGTTTTTGACCCTCTTACACACCTGAAACTGCCAGATCAGGCTCGTTGCCTGAGCGGTGCGCCTCAGGGACGAGCTCCTTCCGCAACCGGCTCATGGCCTGTTCGAGCTCGTGATGTCGCTCGCTCGGCCATTCCGAAAAAACTTCAGTGAGATGAAGGCGGCGCGCATCGCCGATGCGGTCGAAAACGTCGCATCCCTGTGGGGTCAATGAATGATTGAGCTCAGCGCCATCCTTCGATGAACCTTCCGTGACAAGCCCCCGCGTCTCGAGCTCGGCGATTCCCGCTGTGAGTAGCTCAACGTCCACATCATACGTTCGGGCGAGTGCGTGGGCATCGGTCGCTGGATTTTCCTCTATCTGCAACAGTAGCCATGCGGCTGCGGGAGAAAGATCGACACCCGCACGCCCCACGATGCGCGCGATGTACTCGCGCTGAATGTCGCGATTTGCCACGAGTCCAAGTGCCCGCAATACAATCGGGAAAGAATCAGTGTCAACGGGCATCGGGAATGCGTCACTCATCTCCGTACCCACCTCGCGCGCACTTGCCGCTACCGTCGAGCGCAGCGGACGTTCCGGAAGAATCAGCGTGAGAAGAAAGCCAAGGGCACCAATGGTTGTTGCAACAAGGAATACCGTCGAAAGCGATTGAGTGAACGCCATCGCGTAGACATGGCGAGTTGCCGGCGGTAGTGACAGAAGCATTCGCGGATTGAGCGCGCCTGCACTCGCGACCTTCGCTCCGGCGGGAAGGAGACTCGCAAGATGCTGGTCGAGCTTTGAGGCGAAAATGGCGCCGAGAACCGCAGTTCCTACCGACCCGCCTATCAGCCGAAACAGGGTAGCTCCCGAAGTCGCAACGCCGAGATCAGCGTAGTCAACCGCGTTCTGCGCCGCGATCACAAGCACCTGCATTACCATCCCAAGCCCGAGACCGAGCAAGAGCATGAGAAACGCCGCGGTGGTGAGAGATGTTTCCGTGTTCATTCTCGACAACAAATAAAGGCCGAGCGTCATTATCGCCGTGCCGATGATCGGGAAGATCTTGTACTTCCCTCGCCTGCTGATGAGCTGTCCAGAAATAATCGACGTGACGAGCATTCCACCCATCATCGGCAGCATGCGTAGTCCCGATGCCGTTGGCGTGTCGCCCTTGACGATTTGCAGGAACAGAGGCAGATAGGTGACCGACCCGAATAGCGCAAAGCCGACGATCAGTCCGACGAGTGACGACACTGCGAATGGCGCATTCCTGAACAGCCGCAACGGAAGCACCGGCTCGCTGGCGCGACGCTCGACAACGAGAAATACAACAAGTGCGAGAACCGCTACGAGGATCAAGCCGAGAACCAATCCGGAATCCCACGGATATGCGGTGCCGCC
>JANYKY010000119.1 GCA_025357975.1 Gemmatimonadaceae bacterium | reverse complement strand
GCCCAAGTTGTGGGTCCAGCGTCTGGCCATCCCGAAGTTCGGCTGTGCGGGATTCTCGGCCTGTGGCGTGGCCGCACCGGATCGTCCCGAGGGGCTGGTCGAAGGGAACCGCTACGACACGAGCGTCGCAGCGCAGATCATCACGATGAAATCCGGCTATCACCTGCCGATGTATCGTCAACAAGACATCTTCGCGTCGAGTGGTTGGACACCTCATCGCAGCACGCTGCTGAACGTCGCCGCGGCGGCAGGCAACCTGTTGGTACCGTTCATGTCCCATCTGCGCGAAGTTGTTCTTGACGGCGGGGTCATCGGGACCGACGACACAACCGTCACGCTGCTGTTGCCGCGCTTCCTCCCGGTCGTCGTAGAGAACGATGCCAAGTCACAGCGGATTCACGATGTGTTTCGGGCGGCTTTGGACAATAAGCGGCCGAGTGTGACGGCTCGGATGTGGGCCTATCGCAGCATGTCGCTCAAGTTAAATGTCTTCGACTTCACGGTCAGTCGCCATCGCGATGGTCCCGACGATTTTTTGGTGACCAGCGGGTTTACCGGAACAGTGCTGGCGGATTGTTATTCGGGCTACTCGGGAATCACACTTCGAAGCGATGAGCGAATCGTTCTCGCCGCGTGTCATGCTCATGCACGTCGCAAGGTGTTCGACGAGCGCACGAACCATCCGCTCTTGGCCAGTCAATTGCTGGGAGCGTATCGACAGCTCTACGACATCGAAGATCGAGGTCGCTCGATGACGATCGAGGAGCGATTGTTCCTTCGTCAGTCGGAATCACGTCCCGTCTGGGCCCGCATCCTGGAATTGATGGAAGGGGATGAAGCGTCTCGCGTGTTGCCGAAGGACAAGTTCCGCGAAGCCCTCAATTACATTCGAAATCATCGTGCGGCACTCGAGGTCTTCCTGAGTGACGGTCGCGTACCGATCGACAACAACGACGTCGAGCAATTGATGAAGCAGGTCGCAATCGGCCGAAAAAACTGGTTGTTCATCGGCAGCGTTCCGGCAGGGGAACGTGCGGCGAACTTCCTGACGCTGGTGAGTAGCGCAGTGCGCAACGATCTGGATGTGTACTCGTACGTGAAGGCGGTCCTCGACGCGCTGCTCGCGGGATCGACGGATTACGAAAGTCTGCGTCCCGATCATTGGGCCGCAGCGCATCCCGAAGCGATCCGTGTCTATCGCCAAGAAGAACGCCGTGAACGGATCGCCGTTCAAACGGCGCGACGGGAAGACCGTCGTCAGGCCAGTTCCACCAGCGAGCAAAAGTGAGCCCGGCGAGCCTCCGCCTTCATCGGAGGACTCGCCGGGAATCGCCTCTTAAGCCGCCTCTCATCATGTCTCTGCCTGACCCATTAAGCGAGTGGCTTCAAAGCACTCAACTGATCGTCGACGCACTGTGATCTGAACCCGGGCGCTCATTCCGAAGCGAACGACAACGACAGACCCGATCCACTCGGTTCGGCTCACGCGAACATCATTTCGCTGCGTCGACCCGCACACCGAACGCGACGACCGAATTTCAATTGATTGCGATATCGCGCCTCGCCATGCGAGCGGTCGCCGAATGGCGAGAAATCGCCGGACCAGCCTCCTGTCGCTGGAGTGCGCTCACCCTCGGGACGATCCGGTGCGGCCACGCCACAGGCCGAGAATCCCGCACAGCCGAACTTCGGGATGGCCAGACGCTGGACCCACAACTTGGGCTGTTCGAACATCAGTGTTTCGAGATAGTCGTAACCAATCACCGTCCGTTCGCCGTGCGTCGGACAGACCCGCATTGCCTCCGGCACCGCAAGTTCCACATCGCGACGTTCCAGATGCGCAGGGAGTTGTTCGTTGCGGGTCTTTTTCGGCGCATTCTTAAATCGAGTATGCTCGGGAACCGTGATCTTCTTGGCTTCCTCGACCGCATCCGCCAGACCCTCGGCGGCATCCGCGATCCCCTCACCAAAATCCAACTGAAGTTGGCCGGGATCCGCCAGGTAACGCTCGCTGTGCTTTTGAAACATGCGGCGCAACAACTCGGCGATCTTCAATTGTTGCTCTACGCTCTTCTGCTTCAGCGCGAGGATCGCCTGATCTTTGTCCGCGATCGCCTGCCCTTGAGCCGTCATCGTCGTCGCCATTTCGACGATGAGGCTCTGGCAGCCGGGCAAATCGTTGGGAATCAGGAACTCGCTCATTATGCCTGTAAAATAGGCATTCTCGGGGATTGCGCAAGCCCTGCGGCGCGCCTTTTTGAAAGAATTCCCAAAATCGTCTGAAAGAGTCTTCCGCCTCTGCTGGTCAACCGGCGGCAGAGTATCGCGGGCGACGTTTGGCAGAGCCGAGCGTTACACCGCTGAGCAGCAGGGACAATTCCGTGACGTCCAACTCAAGCGTTTCCGTGGCGTCGGCCGATCGCAAATTTTCAAACGTTCCCGATTCAAGGCGCTTGTACCAAAGTGCCAATCCGTCGCGGTCCCAATACAAAACCTTGATGCGGTCGCGGCGACGATTGAAGAACAGAAACCAGCTCCCGTCGAGCGGGTCTGCTTTGAAGACCGAACGAACCAGTCCCGTCAGTCCATCGAAGCTCTTGCGCATGTCGGTCGG
>JANYKY010000075.1 GCA_025357975.1 Gemmatimonadaceae bacterium | reverse complement strand
GGCGTACGTTGATGGAGGGTGCCATCTCAGGGTGGCGCAGATTGGTAATCTTCAGCGTCCAGATATGTAGAGCGTTTCGTTCGCATGATCGAGTTCTATGCGAAAGTTCTTGCGCAGTTCGTTCTAACTACACGCCGAATTGGCGCAGGTGGTGGTCAAGATGCTTGTACATGAGGACGGCCCATTCGTCAGGCGTAAGTCGCCCGAAGAAGCTGTGCGGATGCGTTGTAAAACCGGACGGTCCAGCTGCTACCGCGCGGTCGATTAGCGTGACCAGCCGCTTGCGCGCTACATCTAAAACTCGCGCGTCGGCCACCTCGATGCCCGGGACTGTCGGCGAATTACGGCCCATCGGGTCGTCATTGCCCAACGCGAGCGGCTTCACCGCCCAGCCGATCAGCCGCCCGATGAGCAGACGCGGCGGTCGCCGGTCTCCGAGCGCCAACTCGAAGCCGCGAGCGCAGTGTTCGACGGCTTGTGCCGCGTTCATCTTACCCCACTGCCGCGGGCTGTCCGGCCGGAGATGCTGCAGCCGCGCTTTTACTTCTGCAACTGCTGACCGCTCAAAGAGGTGTTTCATGCTGCAAGCGCTGCCTCGAGAAAAAGTGCAGAATCAATCCGTACGTCGCGGTAACGCCGGGCGACGGATGGGAATTAGCTGGCGGATCCGAGCGTCCCGCAGATATAGGCCGCCCCACGCGAGAATCCCAATTGCCAACTGTATCGCTGCGCGCGCCATGTCGCCGATCCTCAAGTGAGTGGCAACTGCGCCCCCGAGATAACCCGTCATGGCGATCGCGGCGAGGACCGACGTCCGCGGAATGATGTAGAGAACTACCAGCACGCATTCCGAAATGAGGATGGCCGAAATCGCCGACCCAGTATACCCGTATGAAGTCACAACTTCTGCCACCGCATTGTTATGGTATGTAGCTCTGAACCACGCGCTGCTCAAGAGTTGCGCGATGACGACAAACGAAAACAACCAGCTGGTCCATATCACCCAGCGGCGAGTTGACACGGTCTCATTCATTGCAACGGGCATCAGCTTCTCCAGGCCAGGGTTTAGGGGGATGGTTCAATGCTTGTCGGAGCTCGCCGTCGTGGTTGCTCCAGTGTCAAACTGTGCGGAGTATTCCGCATTCAACCGCTGCCAGCCGCTGAATTTCATCGCGTCGCCAGCAACAATCCGTCCGATCGGGTTTCCTGCGAGGAATCGGTCGAGCACGTCAAAACAGATGTGCCAGCCGGCCGCACCCATTGCGATGAACTTCCGACCGATGTTGTGCCAGAGCGTGAGGCGAGTTCCGTTAGGCAACTGCATCAGCTCCCAACGCATTTGATTCCCGCCCCAGCTGAACTCGAGCCGCCGCGGTGGGTCAGCACGATCGACCGTCGTTTCCGACATATGTGGTGAGGGCGCTCCAACGGTCGAAAGCGTGACCGGCCCGGCAGAGCCGAGATTTCGATCGGCATCGTAGGGCGCCCATTCGCGTAACTCGGCCGGATCTGTAAGGGCCTGCCAGACTTTTTTGGGCGGATGCCGCAACTCGCGGATAAGAATCAGCGTCCACTTGTCGCCTTCGTTTCGCGCCTCAGCCCCAAATGCCGGGCCCGGTTCGTATTTCTCTCTGCCGTTCATCGTTTTTTCCTTTTTTTGGGAGATGCCTGCGCAGTCCGGTCGAGGTGGCGCTCGAGCGCATCGACCCGGTCGGACCAGAAATGCCGAAAGGGAGTCAGCCAGGCGTCCACTTCCATGAATGGTTCCGGTCTGATCCGGTACACGCGCCGCTGGGCGTCAACTCGCGCCTCCACAAACCCGGCCTCTCGGAGCACCCTTAGATGTTTGGAGACAGAAGGCTGCGACATCCGCAGCTGTTGCTCGATCTCTGTCACAGACCTCTCCGATGAGGCAAGGAGGCCGAGGATCGCACGGCGGTTCGGCTCTGCGATAATGCCAAACGTAGATTCCATGGCAAGTATATACTGCTATCGTTATATACTTGTCAAGCCATTGAATGACTCGTCTTTCACTTCGCGCCTTGACGCACCGATCGAACCCCGATATACAAAACGCCCAGGCAGATGACCTTGCCCGGGCGCGCGAAACCGGACTCTTGCGTGAGACCAGGGCAAGACATCTTGAAGCGACGCGCAATGAAAACCTCGAGGATAGATCGAACGGCCGATCGGCCGGTTCTGACTATTTACGACACGGGTGGCGACGGACCTATACGGATACGGCGAACGGAAGGAAATAGCCCGACGGCCGCGACAATCACGCGATGAGTAGCATTTGCCGGCGGTCCTTACCGCGCCCGACGACGTAAAGCGCGAAGGGCGCATCGTCCTGCGTGATATCCTGGACGTATGCCATTTCCAAGCGCTGCATTACAGCCCGTGACCGCATATTCTCTGTCTCTGTGAAAGCCACCACGTGGCTCGCGGCGAGCTCATCGAAAGCGAAGCTCAAAGCCGCGCGCCCAATCTCGGTAGCGTAGCCGCAACCCCAATAACACGCTCGCAAGTTCCAACCGACTTCGAGGCGAGCGTCGGCCCAGTTGGATTCCGGCAGCGCGTCGACCATCTGGAGGGTCGTCGCTGCATCAGGCGCCATGCGCGAGAGGCCGCCTCGACCGATCAAGTCGCCCGTATACCGGTCATAGGCCATCCATTTATGAATGCCATCCCTTTTCCAGCCCTCAGCGGCCTCCGCCGCGTGACGATGCGACATGTCCATTGTCCATGGACCTCCTTGCCATTCACCGACTGCATCGTCCTGATGCATCAACCAGAGATCGGGCGCATGTCGAAGCTCGATAGGCTCCAATCGGAGCCGCTCCGTAAGTCGAACGGGCTTCAGATTTCCAGAGGCTCGACACGAACTGCCGTGCCGTAGCACAACACCTCCGTCACTCCTTTCATCAACTCGTTCGCGTCATATCGGATGCCAATGACTGCGTCCGCGCCCGCTTTGTGCGCCTGCACCAGCATTGTGTCGAATGCCTGCTTGCGCGTGCGTTCAGCAAGCTCAGTAAAGATCGAGATATTGCCGCGAACGAGTTGATGAAAGGAGTGACGGAAGTGTTGTGCTACGGCACGGCAGTTCGTGTCGAGCCTCTGGAAATCTGAAGCCCGTTCGACTTACGGAGCGGCTCCGATTGG
>JANYKY010000159.1 GCA_025357975.1 Gemmatimonadaceae bacterium | reverse complement strand
CGGCGTTTCGACACCGTGATCGAGTGCGTTGCGGAGAAGATGCATTACTGGATCACCGATCTCGTCGAGCACTGACTTGTCCACTTCGATGTCGGAGCCAAGAACTTCGAACACGACTTTCTTGCCGAGGGAGTTGGCCGTATCGCGCACCATTCGCTCAAATCGCTCGAATGCCTGACCGACCGGCACCATTCGCGCTGTCGTTATCTCCGTTTGCAGGCTCCCTATCAACCGTGAGGCCTGGAGCACCGCGTCGGAGATTGCCGCATTTCCTGCAATCCGCGCCACTTCCTGCAACCGGCCTCTCGCGATTACGAGCTCGCCGATCAATGTCATCAACGCGTCGAGGCGTTTCGCATCGACACGAATGCTGCGTTGATTTTTTTCTGGAGCAGACTGAGACGTGATCGAGCTGGCGGGAGCAGGCCGGACTGGAGTTTCCTTCGGAGCTGGAGACAGTGCCACCCGCATCGTGGGCCACTCCATCGTCTGCATCGCCGCAAGGTCTGGCTCGATCTCCGGTGCGTTCTGCGCAGCCATGCTTTGCAGATTCGATACGAGGGCGCGAACGTCGGTTACCCCCGGTGTCTCGCGACAGGCCGCAACAACGGCCGATTCGAGCGCATCGACCGCCTCGAACAGCGCCTCGACCACTGTGGGCGTAATTGCGATCGTATCGCGACGCATGAGATCGAGCAGTGTCTCGAGCGCATGCGACAGGTCGCGCACCGATTCGTAACCCATCGCCGCGCTCATTCCTTTCACCGTGTGCACCGCGCGAAACAACTCCGCTACGCGATCGAGTCCCTCGCCGCGCTCGATTGCAAGAAGCGAAGTATTCATCTCCGCCAGTCGCTCTCGGGCCTCAGCGCGGAATAACTCCGCGTAGCGCTTCGTGTTCACTTAGCCAAGCACCCGTTGTACCGCTTCGAGCACGCGGCTGGGCTGGAACGGCTTCACCACGAAATCTTTCGCGCCGGCCTGAATTGCCTCGGCCACGAGAGCCTGTTGTCCCATGGCGCTGCACATGAGGACGCGAGCCTGCGGATCGAAGGTTGTGATCGCCCTCACTGCGTCAATGCCACCCATTTCCGGCATGATGATGTCCATCGTCACCAGGTCCGGACGCAGCGCCTTGTATTTCTCCACGGCCTGTGTTCCCGAATCGGCCTCCCCGATCACTTCGAGCCCCGCTTGCGTGAGTATATCGCCGATCATCGTGCGCATGAACACCGCGTCATCGCACACCAATACTGTGTTGTTCACTGCATGCCTCCTCAGGCGAGAGCGGTTTCAACCATCGCGTGCAAATCGAGCATAGAACCGTCGTTGAGCTCAAGCGCGGGAAGCGATTGAATATCGAAAACGTTGTCCACGATCACGCCGGCCATTCGTCCCCGATACTCGACCAGCAGAATGCTCGCAACTGTATCATCCGCCGGAACCCCGTAGAGACACAGCGCGGCATCCATGACAGTCACGAGACTGCCGCGAAGATTGATGAGTCCCCTCACGTAGGAGGGCGCACCTGGAAGACGAGTAGTGACCGTAATCGGCACGATTTCGCGGACTTCATCGATCGCGCAGCACCGCGCGCGGCCTGCGAGCGTGAACACGAGAACGCGTTTCATGTCCACCTGCGGGGCAGGTGACGCCGGAACGGCGGCCGAAAAAAGGTCGCGCGCCGTGGCCGGCGCCGGATCGATTACTGCTGCGGTGTCGTCGCTAGTCATGGAAGCCGAGCGCGGCGAGTGGATCCTCGGCCTGCGCAACGGCTTCGCCCTCTCCGATCTTTCGGAGAGAGTTGCGGAGATCGTCGGGCAATGGTGATCGGATGTCCATCGGCGTGCCAGTTATCGGGTGATTGAACTGGAGCCATGCTGCGTGCAGAAAATGCCGCTTCGGCTCCAACCCAACCATCTTCCGACCACCACTGCCGCCATACACATCGTCACCCATGACTGGATGCCCGACCGACGCCAGGTGAACGCGAATCTGGTGGGTTCGGCCAGTGTGCAGCTGTGCACGCAACAGGTCTCCCGGTCCAAAGCGGGCGAGCCGGAGGAAGTCCGTCTTCGCCTGCCTGCCGTTATTGACGATTGCCATGCGCTTTCGGTCTCGCGGATCTCTTGCGACGGGTTTGTCTACCGTGAGAGCATCACCCTGCAGGTGGCCCCATATCATCACAGCGTACCTCCGGCGAACACGCCGCGCTGCGATGGCCGCGCTGAGAATTCTGTGCGCCCGATCTGTCTTCGCCACGATCAAAAGTCCCGATGTTTCCTTGTCGAGGCGATGCACGATCCCCGCGCGATCGGGTTCTGCACCTTCGGCGAGAGACCCACCGCGCCCCAGCAGCGCGTTCACGAGGGTTCCAGTCCAATTGCCAGGAGCTGGATGAACGACCATTCCCGCGGACTTGTTCACTACCAGTAAATGTTCGTCCTCGAACATGACGTCGATATCGATCGACTCCGGAAGCATCTCGATTTCATGCAGCGCCGGCTCCTCGGCAACAATGCGATCTCCAGCAATCGGTTTGTAACTCGCCTTCTCGCGATTGCCGTTGACGGTCACGTTTCCTATGGCTATCAGCGTCGCCGATTGAGTTCGCGAAAGTCCCGCTCGCTCAGCCACAACGAGATCGAGGCGGACGTCGCCGTCCGCCTCGATAACAAAATCATGACGCTTGCCAGAGCTCAGTTGTCCGAGCTTCCCGGCGCTGCCCGCGAAGCACCAATGTTGTCCGTCGCGGGTGTTTGCCCGCCGTCCGCAATTGAACTGGACTCGGTGACATTCTCTTCTCCCCACAAAACCCATGCGAGGAGAAAGGCTCCGATGCTCACTGCCATGTCGGCGATGTTGAACGTCGGCCATCTGGTGTCGCCGAAACCAACATCGATGAAATCGACCACACCCTGCGCGGATCGAATGCGGTCGATGAGGTTTCCGATGGCCCCGCCGCAGACCAGCGCGACCGCCAGGGTCCTAAGCAAGTCACCGTCACGAGTTGCGCGGTAAAGGCGGCCAAGTATGAACAATGCCGCCGCTGTCAGCGCCATGAAAATCCAGCGCGAGTATTCGCCAAGATGAAGCCCGAAGGCGGCGCCTGGATTGTACACGAGAGTGAAACGAACGGCCTCGCCGATCAGCTCATGAGGAATGCGCTGAGGAAGCAGAGAGTAGACCGCGATCGCCTTGGTGATGACGTCAGCAATGACGACCACCACCAGGACGGTCCAGAAAAGCGGGGTGTTAGCCCTGCCTCTTTGCATCTTCCTCACGCTGCTTGCAGTCGATGCAATAACGCGCGTGCGGCAGCGCGTCGAGACGTTCGTAGGCGATCTCGTTGCCGCAGTTGTGACACTTGCCGAAGGTGTCGGGTGAGCGATACAAGCGACGAAGCGCCTCGTCGAGGTGCCACAGAAAACGGCCTTCCTGACTCGCAAAAAGGAACGCCTTCTCGCGTTCCATCGCGTCGGTTCCCTGGTCTGCCATATGAAATGAATAGGCACTCAGGTCACCATCGGCACCCTGCGGAGTCGAGCCAAATGCCTCGTCGTAATGGCCGAGCTCCTTCACGACGCGTTTCCGCTCTTCCTGAAGCCGCTTCTCGAAATGATCGAGGTTTTTCTTCGTCATTGCCTTCGGCTTCTTGACCGCGGTTGTTGTTGCCATCTATCCCGCCCTCTCTATTGCGATGCTCGCCGGCTGACCGTCGATGTCCACCGCCTGCATCGCGTGAATTTTGTCTGCCCCGCCGCCGACCGTAATGCCGACCGACAGGACTTCGTTGGCTATCCATTCGCTGTGAGCGCGAATTGCCGCCTCCAGCTCATCAGAACCGCTGAGTTCGAGCAGAATGCGATCGCTGACCGCAAATCCACTGTCTTTCCTCATTCGCTGAACTTTACTGACCACTTCGCGAGCGAGCCCTTCCATTCTCAGCGCAGGAGTAACTTCAGGGTCGATCGCAGCGAAATACCCCAAAGCTTCCTTTACGATCATGCTGCCTGATGCCCGCCTGACGATTGTCAGGTCGTCGAGGTCGAGCTCACGGGAATCGTTGCCCACCGAGATTGCAAGGTTCTCGCCGTTCTCAAACGCTATCAAAGCATCACTGCTCAGGGCCTCGATTGCTCTCGCAGCGAGCGGCGTGGACTTGCCGAACTTCTTGCCCAGTGCACGGAAATTCGCCTTCGCTTCGAGCGTGACAAGTGCATCCGCGGACGAGAGGAAACTAACCTCCTTCACATTCAGCTCACCGGCCAGCAAGGATACGAGAGACCTGAGATCCCCTGAGTCCGCCTCCGCACCCGACGGTGCCGCGGGCACGACACAAACCATTCGGCTGAGCGGTTGTCTGACCTTGACACCCGCGTCTTCGCGCGCTGCACGTCCCAGTGTAGACAGAGTGCGAATGTGCTCCATGGCTCGCTCCAGACCCGTGTCGCGCCCTGTCGTTTCTGCGCGGAGGTAAGGCGACAGGTGCACCGATGTGCCCTCGAGCTCATAGTGAACCCAGTCAGTCACGAACGGCGCAATTGGAGCAAGAATGCGGCACGTCACCAGCAATACTTCACGAAGGGTTGCGAAAGCCGCGCGATTGTCGGCGCTATCGACATCGTAGAAGCGCGCCCTGTTCAACCGCACATACCAGTTCGATACGTCGTCGACGAAGAACGTCATCGCAAGCCGGGCCGCGACAGTTGCATCGTAGGCTTCGAGAGCCGCATCAACTTCTGACTCGACGGCTGCGAGACGCGAAAGAATCCAGCGATCAATGAGCGGACGCTTCGCAACTTCAGGATCGGCATCAGACGGCTCCCAGCCGAAGTTCGCGTAGAGAGCGAAAATTCCGCTGTACACATTCTTGAACGTCAGCAGAAATCGTCCTGCCGTGTCGCGAATCGCCGCCTCGTCAAAACGGCGAGGTACCCACACCTGGCTCGAGGAAACCAGGAACAGACGCGCGGCATCTGCCCCGTACTTCTCCATGATCATCCACGGATCGACAACGTTGCCTTTGCTCTTCGACATCTTGCGACCTTCGGAGTCGAGCACCAGATCGTTGACGACTACGGATTTATAGGGCGCGGTTCGAACACCTTCGCCGGTTCCTGGAGAAGGCGAAAGCGTGTTGGATGGGAGCGAGTCCTCGAGTCCAGTCGCGATTGCGAGCAACGAATAGAACCAGCCGCGCGTCTGATCGACGCCCTCGGCGATGAAATCCGCGGGATAGTTGTCACCGAGCTTGTCAGCGTTTTCAAATGGATAATGCCATTGCGCAAATGGCATCGAGCCTGAGTCGAACCAAGTGTCGATGACTTCCGGCGTGCGATGCATCGTGCCGTCACACTTGCTGCACGGCCACGAGTACGAATCGATGTATGGCTTGTGAGGGTCGAAGCCCTCACCCAGCTCAGCGCCAGATTTTACGCCAAGTTCCGCGAAGCTACCTACAGCGTCCACATGGGTATTGTCCTGATCGCAGATCCAGAGAGGCAGCGGCGACCCCCAATAGCGATCGCGGGAAATTGCCCAGTCGATGTTGTTGGTGAGCCACTCGTTGAACCGCGCGTCGCCGATCTCCGGCGGGTGCCATTGTACGCGCGCATTGCGCGCCAGCATCGCATCCTTGTAGGCACTGGTGCGCACGAACCATGACGTGCGGGCGTAGTACAGGAGCGGAGTGTCGCACCGCCAGCAATGCGGGTATGAATGCTCCATCGTTCCAGCCTTCCACAACACGCCGCGCGACTTCAGCTCGGCAATGATTTTCTCATCGGCATGCTTGACGAACAAGCCGCCGACAACCGGCAGCTCGGGCGGAAATTCTCCGCGTCCGTCTACAGGCTGCACGAACGAAAGTCCATGCCGCTGTCCCGCAGCGTAATCGTCAGCGCCGAAAGCTGGAGCCATGTGAACGACACCGGTTCCATCGTCAGCCGAGACGAAGTTTTCGCTGACGATGACCTGATTCGTTCCTGCGTCCAGTGCGACCCAGTCCAATGGACGGGCGTATCGCGCACCAACGAGTTCCGAGCCCTTCATCGTTCCGACGCTAACCCAGCGGTCAGTAAAGTCGTCGCCGAGGACTGCGGCCGCGCGCGATGCCGCGAGCACGATGTGTTCAGTACCATCGCCACTTCGCTTCGTCAGCTCGCTGTATTCGAGATCGGGATGAACGGCGAGCGCCACATTCGAGACGAGCGTCCACGGTGTAGTCGTCCACACGAGAATACGTCGCCTGATCTGTCCATCGCCCTCCAGGTCGAGCGCGATGTAGACACTCGGGTCGCGTACATCCTTGTAGCCGAGCGCGACTTCATGACTCGACAACGCTGTTCCGCAGCGAGCGCAATACGGCAGGATCTTGTGTCCGCGATAAAGTCTTTCGCGGTCGTAAAGCGTCTTCAGTGCCCACCATACACTTTCGACGTAGTTGTTGCTGTACGTCACATAGGGATCGCTGTAGTCGAGCCAGAATCCCATCCGCTCGCTCAGCTTCTCCCATTCGGCGCGGTACTTCCACACGCTTTCGCGGCAAAGCTGATTGAATTTTTCAACGCCGATCGCTTCGATATCCTGCTTTCCTGAGATACCGAGTTGTTTTTCCACCTCGATCTCGACAGGAAGTCCGTGCGTGTCCCATCCCGCTTTTCGTAACACGAACAAACCCTTCATTGCACGATGGCGGCAGAAGAGATCCTTGATAGCGCGAGAGAAAACGTGATGAATGCCCGGACGGCCATTTGCGGTCGGCGGGCCTTCAAAGAATACGTACCGCTGCTGTCCGCTCTTGAATTCCTGCGTCTTCGCGAAGACGCCGTCATTGGCCCAGCGCGCGAGCATTTCCTGTTCGATATCGTTCGCAGAGCGATCGGTCGGAAGAACACGATAGCGGCCAGCATCCACGGATTGATCCAGTGTCATGGCACTCGCGCCCCAAAGAGTACCGATCCGAGGCGTACGAGTGTTGCGCCTTCCTCGACCGCAAGCTCATAGTCGGCGGACATGCCCATCGAATTTTCGGTTGCAGGATGTCCCGCCGACGCGAGAGTTTCGGTTGTCCGGCGCACCGCCGCAAACGTCTCGCGCAGCTCGCGCTCGTCTGCTCCGAAGCGCGCAATCGTCATTGCACCTCGCACCCGTAGACCCTTCATCGCTGCCAGACGATCTGCTTCCGCTTCGACTTCGGACAAATCGTACCCCCCTTTTGTCGCCTCGCGTGCCGGATTGATTTGCATCAGCACGTCAACAGGCGCTTCCCGCTCAGTCCCGAAGAAATCGACGGCGTCCGCGAGACGCGAGCTATCGAGAGCATGGAAGAGACTGAAGTGCTGGAGAGATTTCACCTTGTTTCGCTGTAGATGCCCAATCAGATGCCATCGAACAGGCGCCGTCACCTGGGCCATTTTCGACAGTGCCTCCTGGACCTTGTTTTCGCCGACGTCGACCAGGCCAACCGCGAACGCCGCAGCCGGCACGTCGGGGCCGTGCGTCTTGGTAACTGCAACTATAGTAGTGGCCTGACCATGCCCGCCGCGCTTGGCGGCTCCGGCAATTCGCTCCCTGATATCAGCGAGCCGCCGGTCCAGATCCGGAAAAGGCATAGCAGTCAAACCTAGCCGGGAGAGGAGATTCCTTCAACGCTTCGGGAAGGGCTTATCCGAAACGGTGGACCATGCTGACGATCAGCCGCCGCAGATCGTTGTACGTCACGAGCGCAAACAGAAGCAGCACGGCCGCGAGCCCAGCGCGCAGTATGTATTCGCGCGTCTTCGAGCTGAATGCGCTTCCCTTTAGCGACTCGAGCAGGTTAATCGCGATCTGGCCTCCATCGAGCACGGGAATCGGCAGAAGATTGAACACCGCCAGGTTAGTGCTGATGAGCGCGATCAGAAATAACAGTTGCTCGGCACCGCCCCGCGCCGCCTGAACCGAAGCCTGCGCAATCATGATCGGGCCGCCCAGCTCGCTCGGTGAGACCTTTCTAGTGGCCAACCCGCGAAGAGCCTCGATTACCGTTCCAGCCATTATCCACGTCGCCCGTCCCCCGGCGGTGACAGCTTGCCCGAGGCCAACTGCGCGGGATTTCTGGACTGGCAATATGCCGATGCGCCCGACGTGCTCGACCTTGCCAGTAGTGCTGCTGGAAGCCGTATCGGTCACCGGCGTGATAGAGACATCACGTTGCTGCCCGCCTCTCACAACCTGAAACGTGAGTGGAATTCCCGGCGATGCGCTCACCTTATTCACGAGCCCTTCCCAGTCAACCCGCTGCCCGTTGATGGAGACGATGCTATCACCATGCTGAAGCCCAGCCAGAGCGGCCGGCCTTCCCGCGAACAGCGAATCGGCCGTCGTCGACAAATAGGGGTTGCCGTAGTGCACAAACATTCCCGTCGTCACCACAAATGCGAGAAGAATGTTCATACTGACGCCGGAGAGAAGAATCAGCATTCGTGCCCACAACGGCTTCGACTCGAACCAGCGATCGGGAGGAATCGGCTTGGGGCCAAAGGGAATCATCGCGTCCGGATCGAGCGGCTCCCCTCCCGCCGGAACGTGAGTCGCCGCCTCTTCGCTGCCCCCCTCGAGAAAGGATGTCGATTCGTCCTCTCGCGAGGCCATGCGCACGTAGCCTCCGATCGGCAGCATCGCGAGCACGTACTCAGTCTCTCCATGCCGCTTACGCCAGAGAGCTTTTCCAAATCCGATGGAAAACCTAGGCGCATAGACGCCGACGGCTTTCGCCGCCAGAAAGTGACCAAGCTCATGAACAAAAACGACAAGGCCGAAAACAAAAATCGGCGCTATGTATGCCAGCATCAGAACAGCTCCATTACATGCCGTCGCGCGGAAGCGTCCGCCTCGAGCAGCTCTTCACGACTACCGCCAGCCATGTCGCGCAGCCGGCCGAGTGCCGACTCGATTGAACGCGGAATGTCTCCGAACGTAATTTTCCCGGCCAAAAACAGTGCAACGGCCTGTTCATTCGCCGCATTGTATACGGCAGGCGCCGCGCCACCGTGCTTGCCTGCCGCAATACCAAGCCCGAGAGCCGGAAACTTTGACACTGCAACCGGCTCGAATGTGAGCGGCGAGCTGGCGACGGGATCAAACGGTGGTACACCATCGTCCGTCGCACGTTCTGGATGTGTCAACGCATAGAGGATGGGGATCTCCATGTTCGGCACGCTGAGCTGAGCGACGACACTGCCATCCACAAACTCGACAAACGAATGCACTATGCTCTGTGGATGCACGACCACGTCGATCTGGTCATAGCTCAAACCGAAAAGAAAGTGTGCCTCGATCACCTCGAGCGCCTTGTTTGCCAGAGTTGCGCTGTCGATTGTGATCTTGCGTCCCATCGTCCACGTCGGATGGCGCAGGGCGTCCTCGAGTGTCGCACTCTCCAGCTGCTCGTCATTCCATCCGCGAAATGGCCCGCCAGAGGCGGTTAGAATTATCCGGCGCACTTCTGACCGCGGTCGTGTTCCGATGCACTGAAAGATTGCGCTGTGCTCGCTGTCGACCGGCACTATCTCTCCACCACCTTCATCGCACGCGCGCTCTGCAAGGGCACCAGCCACGACGAGGGTCTCCTTGTTGGCGAGGGCTACCCGCTTG
>JANYKY010000049.1 GCA_025357975.1 Gemmatimonadaceae bacterium | reverse complement strand
TGGATCTCGCAACCGGTCGCACGCGCATGTTGATCCGCGACTCCCGTATCGGTGACCTGGCTTTTAATCGAACAGACAGGTCGCTGTGGGGAGTGCGGCACGACAACGGATTCTCGACGCTTGTCCGCATTCCGTACCCGTACACCGAGTGGAATCAGGTGCACACGCTGCCATATGGGCGCGACCTCTTCAATCTCGACGTTGCGCCCGACGGCTCGGCGCTCATTGGATCGGTGTCGGAGATCAGCGGAGACCAGCAACTCGTACGGATGAAGGTGAGCAACCTTCTCAGCGGCGACTTCACGCCCGAAGTGCTCTACGATTTCCACGACTGGTCGCCGTCCAATTTCGTGTTCTCGAGCGATGGCAAATTCTTATACGGCTCGTCTTATTACTCGGGCGTCTCCAACATCTATCGCTACGATGTTGCACGCGCGCGCATGCAACCCCTGAGCAACTCGGAGACTGGTTTCTTCAAGCCGCTTCCGCTCACTGCTGATTCACTTGTTGTCTTCGCGTACTCGCGTCAGGGTTTTGTTCCGTCGATGATTCCGAACGCTGTCCCCGATAGCGTGAGTGCAATTCGTTTTCTCGGGAACGAGATCGCCGAGCAGAGGAAGGAAGTGCAAGCATGGGTGCCAGCGGCTGGCCTGGCAGTCAGCGGCAGCGCATTGACCGCGGCAACCCAGCCGTACAGCGCGCTTCGTAACTTCAAGCTCGACAATGCTTACCCAGTCGTCGAAGGCTATCAGGATGCGGTTGGCAATTTCGGCGTCGCCGGAGGTATGCGCGCCAACTTCACCGACAGGCTTGGCGCCACAGCGCTGAATCTCACGGCGTCGTACTCGCCGACGCAGGCGCTGGAAGCCAGCGAGCGCGTGCACCTGCTCGCAGTCTTCCGACACTGGAACTGGAAATTGTCGGGCACACTGAACCCCGCAGACTTCTACGACCTCTTTGGACCAACGAGGGTGAGCCGTCGAGGATATTCGCTGGCGGCTCAGTACGATGGGAATCTTCTTCTCGACGGGCCAACAAGCCTGAACTATTCGCTTCGCGCGGCCGGCTACGGCGGGCTTGCAACGCTCCCCGAATTTCAGAACGTCGCAGCATCGTACGATCGGCTTGCCACGCTCTACGGTGATCTCCAGTACAAGTCGCTCAGGCGATCGCTTGGCGCAATCGACGACGAGCTCGGAAGCACGTGGGGGGCGGCCTTTCGAGGTAATTACGCCGGCAACACACTGCATCCGCGACTCAGCCTCGATGGCTCGAAGGGATTCCTGCTGCCCCTCGACCACTCTTCTGTCTGGCTACGTGCTGCTGCCGGCAGTTTCACCGGTGGAAAGCGAAATGATCCCTTCGCGCGATCGTATTTCGGTGGTTTCGGCAACAACTGGGTGGACTACCGCGACATCAAGCAGTTCCGGGAAACAGAGAGCTTCCCGGGGCTCGAGATAGATGAGGTGAGCGGCGCCACCTATGGTAAGGCGCAGGTTGAGTGGACGTCCCCGCCGCTACGGTTCCGCAAGGTCGGCGTGCCAAGTGCCTACCTTCGCTGGGCGGGCCTGACAGCGTTCGCAAGCACCCTGGTGACCGACTTCGATGATGGCTCTGCGAGGCGCAGCTATGTCAATGCGGGCGTGCAGGCCGACGTCCGGCTTATCACTATATCGCAATTCGAGTCCACTTTCTCCGTCGGCCTCGCGGCTGCAGCTGGCCATGGAATCCCGCGAAAGTCGGCGCTGATGGTCTCGTTCAAGCTGATGTGAGCATGCCCGTTGACCTGGCCGTCAGCATCCTGCCGGTCTCCCTGTTCCTCGGCGCGCTGGTATTGCTCGACAGCTACAAGCTCATCTCGTTACGGGCGATATTGCTCGCGGTTCTCGTAGGGGCTGCGGCTGCCCTGGCCGGCTACGGCGTGAATATCTCGCTCAGGCCGCTTCTTGAACTCGATGTGGCGCGCTATTCCGTGTACGTCGCTCCGGTGATCGAGGAATTGCTGAAGGGGCTGTATATCGTCTGGCTTTTGCGTCGCAACAAAGTGGGCTTCGTCGTCGACGCGGCCACATATGGCTTCGCGGTCGGGACAGGCTTTGCCTTCATCGAGAACATCTACTACTTGGAGCTGAATCCGAATCCGACGATCTGGACCTGGGTCGTCCGCGGATTCGGTACGGCCCTGATGCACGGCGGCACCACCGCAATCCTCGCGATGATATCGCGTACAGTCCAGAATCGTGCGACGGCATTCCGACTTTCGCTTATGCTTCCCGGGCTCGCAGTCGCGGTGGTGCTGCACTCGTTGTACAACCAGTTTTTGGTTTCCCCATTGCTCGCGACGGCCCTCATCGTTCTCGTGTTTCCCTACATCATGATGTTTCTGTTTCAGAAGAGTGAGCGTGAGACGAGTAGCTGGCTTGGCACTGGCTTCGATACCGACCAGGAGTTGCTGCGGGTGATGCGCGCGGGGCAAGTTTCCGACACTCCAGTCGGTCGCTACCTGAAAGGCCTGCGGACGAGTTACCAGCCAGAGGTGATCGTTGACATGATGTGCCTGCTGCGCCTGCGGGCCGAGCTCGGCATACGGGCCAAGGGAATTCTGTTGATGCGAGAGGCGGGCTTTGAAGCCGAGCCGGACCCGTCACTTCGGGCCAAGCTCGAGGAAGTCGGCTATCTGGAGCGCAGCATCGGAAGAACGGGCATGCGTTCGCTGAAGCCCTTCGTTCATACGAGCACGCAGGATCTGTGGCAGCTCAATCTTCTTGATGGGACACAGCAATGACCGAGCTCGCGCCAGTTGCGGAGACCAAGACGACGCTGAGAATTCCTCCGCGAGTCCTGATTGTTGGCAGAAACTACAAGGACGCCGCGGCGCTGATGCAGCAGCTGATAGGCGAGGGATACATGGTGCTCGCGGAGGTCGAGGTGGACCGCTCGCTCTCGCGGCTGCGCTCCGCACGCTTCGAGTTTGTTCTGGTGGACATTGACGTTTTGCGGGCGGCTGGGCAGACGTTCATCGAGACGCTGCGCGGCGACGAACAGCTTGCCAGCCTGCCGGTGCTCGTGACCTCTCCGTCGAATAACATGGATGCTATCGAGCGCTCTCTCGAACGGGGCGCTGACGACTATCTCCCCACTGTATTCGGGCCCGCGCTGCTCAAGGTACGTGTCAACGCCGCGCTCGATCGGCGACGTATCCAGGACGGCGAATATCTACGTCGAGAGATATCTGTGGCGCGGACGATTCAGCGTGATTTCCTTCCCGAGTCGCTCCCGGAGGTTCGAGATCTCGAGCTCGAGGCCGCGCTTCGCCCTGCGCGTGATGTCTCGGGTGATTTCTACGATTGCTTCCTGCTGGCCTCAGGCGAGGTGATCCTCGTGGTTGGCGACGTGTGCGACAAGGGCGTTGGCGCCGCGTTGTTCATGGCCTTGTTCCGCAGCTTGATCCGCGCATCCGCGGACCCCGTCGGCGGTGGCGCGATGCAGATGATCGGCGGCCGGCACACGATGGTGATGCAGGCGATACAGTCTGCCTCGCCGGCCGAGCTGCTGACGCGTGTCGCCGGTTTCACGAACGATTACATCGCGCGGCTTCACGGCCGAACGAACATGTTCGCAACGGTTTTCCTCGCGTCAATCGAACCGTACTCGGGTGAGCTGGTCTATGTGAATGCCGGACATGAGCCGGCCCTCGTCATTGCGCCTGATGGAACGTTCGAGGAATTGCGACCGACAGGCCCAGCGCTCGGGATGCTGCCGGATTCGCACTTCACCGCGGTGACGCGCACTCTCGAGAGGGGTCATTCCCTTTTCGCTTTCACCGATGGCCTTGTGGAGGCCCACAGTCCAACCGGTGAGGTATACGGCGCAGCCCGGCTTCGCGAGGTACTGCGGGCCCAGCGCAACGGTCCGCCCTCAGAGCTTGTGCGCGGGGTGCTCGACGCGCTGCAGACGTTCGGAGGTCACTCCGAGCCGCATGATGACGTGACCATGTTGGCAGCTCGACTTGTGTCGTCCGACGAATAATCGAGGATCAGGGAGTATGCGTGCACAATCGCGTCGCAT
>JANYKY010000045.1 GCA_025357975.1 Gemmatimonadaceae bacterium | reverse complement strand
GGAGAACCACAGCAGCTGACTCACAACGGAGCCGATAACTTTGCGCCTCGATGGTCACCCGACGGAACGAAGATCGCCTTCCATAGCCCGATCAATGGGACCCGCGATATCTATTTAATGGACGCATCAGGCGGTAATCTTACTACCGTCGTAGCCACTCGAAGCGAAGAGCTTGCACCGTACTGGCATCCGGACGGCAAGCGGATGATTTATCATGTTCGTCCTGACTCGGTCTTCGAGGTCGCACGCGACGCATCCCGTCCTGGCGGATGGGGGATGCCGAAATACCGAGGCCAGATTGGCGCTGAAGCATTTTCTCCCGATGGCAGGCAGGTCGTCGTGCGCACGAATAAAGCAGGACTTTGCTCCGACTGCCCGGCGGGTATCTACGTCTTGTCTTCAGACTGGAGTGGACGGCAGATGGTAGTCGCTCCAGGCGTCATGAAGGCCGTTGCCAACCCGGGCTTCTTCGGATGGTCGCAGGATTCGAGGCACGTCTTTATGACGATGCGTGAGCAGGACGGCACGTCGTCCATCTGGCAACTGCCTCTTAATGGAGATACGGAGAAAAGGGTTCTTCATCTCACGGATCCGACTCGCCAGTTCTATCGGACGATCATCAGCGTCGACAGCTCCAACTTTTATTTCAATATCGGCGAGCGGCAGAGCGACATCTGGACGATGGAGCTCAAGAAACAATAGGCGCAGAAAATAAATAGATCGCTCTGGCATTTCCCAACCAGGGCCCGCACTTTTCGCGCGTCGTGGAAGCTTGACATGATGCTCACTCAACGCACACCCGAACGGAGACAGCCTTGTTACAGCCTTCAGAACAGTTGGCCGGCATCAATCACGCGAGCGAATTCTCCACTCCACGCAGGCGCGCATACGACGTCCCGTCAGACGCTCCGCCCGCACATGTTCGACTGCAATTGCGCGCTGAGGTTGAAGACAGCCTGCGTGATGTCTGTGGCAACCTGCCCACGGGTGAATTCGACCGGATCGTTTCAGACGTCACCGCTACGGCTGTCAAGTATCACGGCCTCGAGCGACGACGCCAACGGCCGGGCTCGTCTGATTCGGTCATCGCACATATTCCCGGCGCGATGCTGATGATGTCGCTTCTGATGTCGGCAACCCACTCCCTGCAGCGCTTCCTGCACCTCGAGACACCGCCAGTGGGCTGAGTCCCGAGTTAGCTGAGCGAACGCAGGCGTCAACCACGACCCTTCCAACCGGACGATGACTGCACCTGCTGCATCGATGATACCCGAAGAAGAAGTTCGTGAAGCGCTCGCCCCGCATTACATACTGGAGCGGGAGCTGGGCCGCGGGGGAATGGGAGCTGTGTACCTCGCCCGGGACGTCCAGCTCGAACGGCCAGTTGCGATCAAGTTTCTCCCGCCAGATCTTGCGGCGCGGCCCGAGCTCCGCGCACGATTTCTCCAGGAAACTCGCACCGCAGCATCGTTTTCACATCCGAATATCGTTCCCGTTCATGCGGTCGAAGAGCGTGACAAGGTTCTCTGCTTCGTCATGGGTTACGTGGACGGCGAGACGCTCGGCAAACGCGTTCAGCGTGCTGGCCCGATGCCTGTCGGCGAAGTCGTGCGCCTGCTCCAGGAATCGGCGTGGGCTCTATCGTATGCACACGGCCGTGGAATTGTTCATCGCGATGTAAAGCCGGACAATATTCTCATCGATCGCGGCTCTGGTCGCGCGATGATTACGGACTTCGGAATCTCTCGCTCGCAGGATGCAGCCGGCCTGACAATGGTCGGCGAAGTGCTCGGAACGCCCCAATACATGAGCCCTGAGCAGGCGACTGGCGAAATAATCGACGGCCGCAGTGACCTGTATTCACTGGGAGTCGTGGCTTTTTATGCGTTGACGGGCCGAGTGCCGTTTGATGGAGGGTCGGTCCAAAGTCTGCTTGCGGCACACATCACGAAACCGCCGCCGGCCATTGCTTCACTTCGTCCCGATCTCCCTGCATCGCTCTCGTCAGCCATAAGCAGGCTTCTCGAGAAAGAGCCCGCGCGACGATTTCAAACCGGTGAAGAGCTCGCGGAGCACCTGGATCCGTTGCGTGCATCGCGCAGGGAGATTTCGCCCGCAATTCGGCTGTTCGCGGTGAAGTCCAACCAGATCATCCGCAATTCGGTGATGTTACTGCTATTAGCTCCGACACTACTGAATGCGGTTCAAGGCAGCGGCGATCGGGCAATTCTTCTCACGATCATTTTCGCCGCCATCGGTGCACTCGGGTTTCAGGTAGTGAGCGGCCTTCAGGAGTTGGCAACTCAGGGTTACACGCACGAAGATCTGAAAACAGGCCTGACCGCTATCGGAACCGAACAGACCGAGTCGCGAGCGCTGACCCGTACCGGGCCCAATTGGGCGGCGAGACAGGCCCGTCGGCGACGGCTCATCATCGGCGGCATGGTCACCGCAGCGATTCTGATATTCATCAGCTTCAAAGTGCGAGTGCCGCGATTGCAAGGCGGGTACAGCACCGGGTTGATCGGTTTCTTTTCAGCGGCTATCGGAGCAGGCCTGCTAGTCAGTACCTGGATTTACGCGATCGCGAGCGGAGCGGGCTCGGCTCGTATCGATGGCTGGCTGCGTGGCCTGTGGGCCGGAGGATTTGGACGCGGCTTGTACACCTTGATCGCGAGTCGCATAAGGACGCGGCCGGCTGTGCGAACAGTCTCGATCGAGATTGGTGCGATGACCGTCTTTGAAGGACTTCCGAAGGGTATGCGTCGTGACCTCGGGGATGTGAACCGGGTCATCGCCTCACTCCTCGGCGCTCAGGCTGATCTGCTCGAGCGGGGAGTGCGGCTCGATACCTCACAGGAAGAAGCGACGCGCGGCACAGCTGGCGTTGCGACCGATACACTGGAGCGCGTTGTGTCAGAGCTTGGTCAGGCGAGATCAATGGTCGTCAGGCAGCGGGAGGACATAACGGCCGAGCTGGAGCGGTTACGCCTGGAGCTCATTCGCCTCCGAAGCGGGGTAGGAACCACGGCGGAAGTAAAAGCAGAGTGCGCGCGAGCCAAAGCCTTGATGACCACTGGCGCCGCGGCTGCTACTTTATAGTAGCCCGCACATTCACGACTATGACAACAAAGAATCCTCTCTCTTCGATTGCGAAGCGCGTTTCGCCCAAGAGGCGAAAGCAGATGGAAACCGTCGCCAAGGTGACCGCCGGAACGGCTGCCGCGGTGTGGATGGTAATTCGATTGAAACGCGAGCTCTACGGGCCAGGCGGCTCCAGGATGTCGCGCTACCAGTCGACAGTGGACAAGGTCTGGAAACACAACGACTAATTAGTAGCATAATGTTACTAATTCGGCCAGTTTCTTACAATCACCGAGGTGTTGCCGCATGAGTCTTCCCGCTCAGGAATTCCCGGACAGAATTGGATTCGAGCCCGACAGAGAGGGAACACCATCGTTCACGCCGTATATCGCTGCCGAAACGAATCTCCGAGAGCTCACGATACTTCCAGTACTCGTGGGAGCAGTTCTCGGACTGATCTTCGGCGCATCCTCGCTCTATCTCGTTCTCAAAGTCGGACTCACCGTCAGCGCGTCGATTCCTGTCGCGGTCATATCGATCACGGTGTTCAGGCTTCTCTCGAAGTTCGGCTTGCGCGATGCAACGATCCTCGAGCACAACATCGTCCAGACGGCTGGCTCAGCCGGGGAGTCGATCGCATTCGGTGTCGGTGTCACGATGCCTGCGATCCTGATACTTGGATTCGATCTCGAGATCACACGCGTGATGCTCGTTGCTATCCTTGGTGGACTGCTCGGCATCCTGATGATGATTCCACTCAGGCGAGCGCTCATTGTCGCGCAACACGGGATTCTCAAATATCCTGAAGGAACCGCATGCGCCGAGGTGTTGAAGGCTGGCGCGTCGGCAGAGTCGAGAGCGGCCGCATCGCCCCAGGCCCGCAAAGAACAGGCGAAACTCGGCGAAGGCACCAGCGCTAAGACAATCTTCAGCGGGTTCGGATTCGCTCTTCTGTACAAGACTGCCAGTGTTGCGTTCCAGACGTGGAAGGAAGTACCCGAGAAAATTTTCGGAGCTCCGTTCGCAAACGCATCGCTCTCGGTCGAGATTTCGCCGGAGCTGCTCGGAGTTGGTTACATCATCGGTCCGCGCATCGCTGCAATCATGTGCGCAGGCGGCGTCCTCGCATATCTCGTTCTCATCCCGATGATCAGTTATTTCGGCGCCGGGCTCACTGCCCCACTCGCTCCGGAAACGACGACGCTCGTGAAGGACATGGGCCCGGGCGCAATTCGTAACGCATACGTTCTCTAC
>JANYKY010000506.1 GCA_025357975.1 Gemmatimonadaceae bacterium | reverse complement strand
GAAGCCCAGCTTCTGACCTATCTTCGATTGTCTGGCTTGCGGAAGGGATTGTTGATCAATTTTCAATCACAGCCCTTGATGAAAGGCGTCAAACGAATGGTCTTGTAAACGCGCGATTTGTTTTTGCGTTTTCTGTGGTCTCTGTGGCCTCTGTGTCCAAATACGTTTGGCAGAACTATCGCCGAGGAAACGCAATCACATACGCGGCTTCGCGATGTTGAAGATCTTCTTCGCAGTTCCCGGCACGTCGGCCACGTCAGAAAGAATTATCGTCATCAGATCATCACCGGTCTGAATCATCAGCGTCGGTCCGACCGCCACAGCCTTGTCGCCGATTCCCTGATAAGGATCCGCGATGCCCGGCTCATGCTTGTTCATGAACCCGGCCGCGTTCATCGCCGTTTCCGCCTCCCCCCAATCGATTGTCAGGTCAGCGTAAGGTGTGCTGTGCGTGACCGGCTTGTCAGTCTGATAGATACACTCCGTCTTCCCGTTGGAGCGGTCCTTCGGCGTGCCGACCACTTCGCTTCCAAGGATTACCGACATTTCCTTTGCGGTCACGAGATCGCACGCCTTGGGAGTTTTCACGTTTTGCCTGGCCAGCGCGGCCGCCACCACAGCGGAATCACTTGCGTTGGGAGTGCTTGGCACAGAGGCAGACCCTCTTGCATCAGGAGACTTGGAACAGCCAGCGATGGACAAGGTGACAGACACCAGCGCAAATGCGGCAAGGCGGTTCATGAATTCCTGAGGGTTAAAGAGTTGCGGTCACCCACACGACATCCCCATTATCGCTCGTCGTGGCGAAGGATGGGAGGAGCACCATTCCGTCGCCAGTCCCTAATCGCGAGAAACCTCGATGATCGCGCCCGCCGATCGCAAATCTTTTTTCGACTTTGAAGCCCGCAACCGCGCGGCCACTTGGCGGCTGACAGCGATGTGCGCCCTCATCGTTTTCGTGGCCGGCGCCGTCACTACGGTTGGCTTTATCATCAATCTCGTTCTTGTTCTCTTCGCCCTGATTTTCCTTCCGTCAGTTCTTCTTCTTGGCATTGGCTTTCTCGCCGGCCTGTTGCCGGTCACGCACGCACTCCGCGATCCAATATTCGCAGTCGCGTTGTTCGTGATGAATGGCCTCAAACTTGTCACGCGCATCTGGCCGAGTGATCACCCGGTCTTTCTGCTTCTCGCTGCGATTGTTCTCCCTCTCCTCTGCTGGGTTTGCGTCAGGTCAGTGTGGATTGCCGCTGGCGTTGGACGAATCCTTCTTTCCATGAACGCTCGTGAGCCGAGCCCGGGTGATCTGGAGGAAAGCCAGCTTGTGAACGTGGCGGAGGAGATGGCAATTGCGGCTGGAATTCCGGTGCCGAAACTGCGGCTGCTTGACGGCGGTATCGCCAACGCGGCTACCGTCGGGATTCGACCGGAGGATAGTTACGTAGTTCTCGGGCGGCGTCTCCTGGACGAATTTGACCGCGATGAGACGCAAGGCATTCTCGGACATCTCGTCGGCTCGATCGGGAATGGCGATTTGCGGGCGGCGGCGCAGATCCATGCGATGCTTTATGTCCTCGAGCTTCTTACAATCATCACGCTGGCGCCCTTCGCGACTTTTCCTCGGCGCATTGCGTTGCAATGGCTAGCCTTCCCTTTGTCGGCTTCATTTCGCTCGAGTCAGGCGCGCACAGATCAGGCAGGAAAACTGATCGAGCTCCTCGAATCTCACCGCGAACGGATGCCGGACAACGAATCGCGCATGACCGACATTTCCAATGGCTTCGATTATTTCGGGCGCATTGGACGCGTGCTCGTCAGAATTGCTCCGCCGCTGATGGCGCTGATTTTTTTTGCTAAGGCGGCAACGGGCTTCATGCTGATTTTCGCCAGCGCTCCGGTGGGACTTCTCTGGCGCAGCCGCAAGTATCTCGCGGACGCAACGGGAGTTCAGCTCACTCGGAACCCGACGAGTTTGTACCGCGCTATCGTGCAGATGAGCAAAAACAGCGTGCTCGTTCCGGGTGCGGGAGCTGTTTCGCATCTGTTCATCGTCTCTCCTGAAGGCGCGGGCCAGAAGGACGCGTCGTTTTCAGATCGCGAAGGTCTGCTCATGGGGATGTATCCCTCCATTGAACATCGCCTTGCACGACTTACACGTATGGGCGCCACGCCGCCGTCCTGAAGTTGGCCGCGTTCGGAACGCGAAGGATTCAGCCTCGCGACCGCGTTCGGCCCTGAGCGAACCTTTCAATGAGATCGATGGTTCTCAGTCGCGACAGCGAAGCGGGACGAGTGCCAAGCACGCGTTGAGCCGTCACTGCAAGATGCGACGACGATGCGAAGCCCAGAATCTTCGCAACATCTCGAATATCGAGACCCGGATTCTTAGCTAGCTCCGCTGCAGCAATCATGCGGACCAGGTCGATCACCCGCTTCAGATTCGCGGCCCCCGGCGTTGAGAAATGTCTGCTCAGGTGCTCTCGGCTCACACCAACTTCGGCCGCGAGCGCAGCTGTTCGTGTGGGTCGGCCTGCGGACGCGAGAATCGATCTCCAGGTTGCCGCTTGCATATCCGTTCTCAGACCAAGAGAAGGCGGCGGATCATTCAACGCTGCGGCAAAACGGGCGGAAAACGTTCGGGGCGCTACAAGATCCCGCGCAACAGAATCATCAATCCCTTCGGCGATCACATCGCAAAATTCGAGTGAGGCGCACCTCGCGATTGCAGGAGCATCGGTCGCGCGCATCGGACTGATCCCGAAGAATGGGGAGCTCGGGAATTCGTGCGCGAGAGCCCCGATTTTCCAGGTGTCGTCGGTCGTGATCCCGATACTACTTCCACCCGGACCCGATTCTCCTCCGGCACTCATTGCCGCTGCGCTCGATCCGATATCCACGAGTACCGCATCCACGAAACTCTTGCGGAGGGTTGCCTTGAACTCCGTGATATCTCGCACGATGACGACGCGCCACTTACGCTTCGGAAAAGCCCCGCGGACCAGCGCTCTTGCCCGATCCCTCGGTGCATATGCCAATATCGTTGCGGGCTCTGCTGCCTCCACCAGGCCTTCCCTAGACACCCGCTTCGACCAGCTCGAGGTCGGCTTTTCCTTCGATGAATTGACGAACGATTGGATCTCTGGTGTGCTGGATCTCATCCACCGTGCCGACCTGGCGAACAGTGCCCTCGAACAACATTGCGATGCGCGAGCCAACGGTGTAGGCGCTTCGCATGTCGTGCGTAATGACAATGCTCGTCACGCCGAGCTTCTCACGCATGCGAACCATGAGCTGATCGATGACGGCACTCGTGACAGGGTCGAGGCCTGTCGTCGGCTCGTCATAGAGGATGTACTTGGGACGGCGTGCGATTGCTCTCGCGATGCCGACGCGTTTTCGCATTCCGCCTGAGAGCTCAGCCGGCATTTTGGTTTCGACGTTCGGAAGATCCACGAGCTCGAGCGCTTCGCTTACACGCGCCTGGATGTCCGGCTCGGACATCTTGCCCTCTTTTCGCAGGCCCATTGCGACGTTGTCCCCAATCGTCATCGAATCGAAGAGTGCGGCGAACTGAAACACGTAGCCGATTTTCGAACGCAGCTCGAACAACTCCGCTCGCGTTAATTTCGGCACTTCGAGGCCGTCGACCCACACCGTCCCTTTGTCCGGTTCGAGCAATCCGACGATGTGCTTGATCGCCACCGATTTTCCGGTGCCCGAGTAGCCGATGATGACCATCGTCTCGCCTTCGTTCACGTCGAGTGTGAAGCCCTTGAGGACCTCTTTTTCTCCGAATGCTTTGTACACGTCGATAAGGCGGATCATGTTCTGGGCGAAACCATGTTTGTGAGATAAAAAAGATAATGGTCAGGGACATTTAAGCCACAATCCACACTTGTCCCCAAACCAAAAAAACCCCGGCGTTTTATCGCCGGGGTTTTGATCACTTGCCGATCAAGCTGCGAAGCTTCCCAGCGCGCGGCCTACATCGCCCTCGCGCAAACGCTTGAGCGCGCGATCGCGAAGCTGTCGAACTCGCTCGCGGGTTACGCCGAGCATTGAGCCGATTTCCTCGAGGGTGTGTTCGCGTCCGGCTTCGAGTCCGAAGTAAAGCCGGAGCACTTTCGCATCCCGCGGTGGAAGTGTTGACAATGCTGACTCGATTTCATCGTTGAGGAAGCGGTTCATTGCTTCTTCTTCGGTGTCGGGCATTTCGTCAGCA
Source organism: Gemmatimonadaceae bacterium (assembly GCA_025357975.1). GTDB lineage: Bacteria > Gemmatimonadota > Gemmatimonadetes > Gemmatimonadales > Gemmatimonadaceae > UBA4720. The sequence goes on along the minus strand of JANYKY010000506.1, from coordinate 742 downwards.
ACGAAACGTTCGATGAGTGAGCGGTCTCCTTCCGGATCCATTGGTGCATCGAGTCGCACGTCGCCAGTGTTGAGGGCGGCGAGCGATTGCACGACGTCAACCGAAAGTCCTGTCAGCTGCGACAGTTCTTCTGGCGTTGGCTCTCTGCGCATTTTCTGTCGAAGGATTTCTGACGCCTTGATGATGCGTGAGAGATCCGCGGTACGGTTCAGTGGAACGCGAACGGTGCGGCCTTGTCTCGCGAGCGAGCTCAGGATGGCCTGGCGGATCCACCACACTGCGTACGAGATGAATTTCACTCCCTGATCGGGATCGAATTTCCGTGCAGCGGTGAGCAGTCCGACGTTGCCTTCGCCGATGAGATCGATGAGAGGTAGTCCGCGGTTCTGGTATTTCTTTGCGACGGAGATGACGAACCTCAGGTTGCGTTTGACGAGCTCCTGTAGTGCATCCTGATCACCGGCGCGGATTTTTCTTGCGACTTCGATCTCTTCGTTTCCCTTGAGCAGCGGGTAGGTGCTGACCTCATAGAGATATTGATCGAGAATATCGCGTTCGGGCTCGCTGGGGGCGATTCCGGTCGCGGCCGCTTTACGTCGGCGTTTGACTTCAGCCATTTGTGGACACCTCAAAGTCCTTCAGCAAAAAGATTCTATTTATTAGACGCGGCCCGTGGGCCGAGTGCAGCGAATTGATGTCGTGAGTGTTGTGGAAATGGTGCTTCAGGACATGCCGGATCGAG
>JANYKY010000505.1 GCA_025357975.1 Gemmatimonadaceae bacterium | reverse complement strand
GTTCGCTATCCGTGAAGGTGGCCGCACGGTCGGTGCAGGCGTCGTAACGAAGATCATTAAATAACAGCTACAAGCCAAAAGCCACCCGCCGCAAGCAAAAAACGCTTGTGGCCTGTGGCCTGTGGCTTTTAGCCAACAGGTTTTTATATGCCGCGCGACAAAATCATCATGGCTTGCAGCGACTGCAAGAATCGCAATTACTTCACGACGAAGAACAAGCGTCTGCACCCCGAGCGGGTGGAGTGGAAGAAGTATTGCCCTCGCTGCAACTGCCACAAGCTGCATAAGGAAACGAAGTAATGGCAATCGAGGTCGCGGAGCGTCGAGAGAATCTCCCGGCTCGGGTGGTGAACTTCTATCAGGAAGTCATCACTGAGATGCGGAAGGTCACGTGGCCCGATCGCGAGCAGCTGAAGGACACGACGATCAAGATCATTATCTTCGTGCTGTTCATTGGCGCATTGCTGGCGATCATCGACATCCTGCTGAACCTCATTCTCGTGAAGGGAATTCCATCGCTATTCACGGGTCGTTGATCGTGGAGCATCGCTGGTACGCGATCCAGACGACCTCTGGACATGAGAACAAAGTCCGTTCGCTGCTTCAGCGACGGATTGAAGGCGATCCGCGCCCGCCAGAAGACCGGCCGATCAGGCAGGCACTCGTCCCGACCCAGGAAGCGGTCGAGATCAAGAACGGCAAGAAGGTCAACGTCGAACGAAAGATCTATCCGGGCTACGTTCTGGTCGAGATGGTGATGGACCAGGAGTCGGCGCACATGGTCAATGGCATTCAGGGAGTGATCAAGTTTGTTGGTCATGAGCGCCTGCCGCAGCCGCTGCGTGCCGATGAGGTCAATCGGCTGCTTGGAATTTCTGACGAGTCCGAAGCCGAAGCCCCGAAGGAGGAAATTCCGTTCCTCGTTGGTCAGGCCGTAGCGATCACGGAAGGTCCGTTCACAGATTTCAATGGAACGGTCGAGGAAGTCATCGTGGACAAGGGCAAGGTTCGCGTCTCCGTCTCGCTATTTGGTCGGCCGACTTCTGTCGAGCTCGATTATCTCCAGTTGAAGGGATACTGAACAACTCTGGTTTCGAGTTGTCTTGAAAAACAAGACCAGCCTTCGGGCTGGTCTTTTGTTTGATGCAGCATTCTTGATCGGGTCGGCTCTCGACGAGGATGAGCTCACCGAAGCACCCTTAGCCCGGACGACCGGGAGCTGGTCTTCAAAGATTTCAACATAAACAAACGTTGCAATAGGGTGCGCTTCGGCTTACGTTCGGTAATGGACCTCGACGAAAAACTAAGGATCCTGTCCGACGCTGCGAAATATGATGCATCGTGCGCCTCGAGCGGCGCAAAAGGCCGGAAAGCAAAGGACAAAGGCATCGGGTCGACCGAAGGAACTGGCATCTGTCACAGCTATACGCCAGACGGCAGGTGCGTCTCTCTCCTCAAAATCCTCCTTACGAACTACTGCATCTACGACTGCGGTTACTGCATCAACCGTCGATCTTCAGGAGTTCAGCGCGCCCGGTTCACACCTGAAGAGGTCGTACAGCTCACGCTCGATTTCTACCGGCGCAACTATATAGAAGGGCTGTTCCTGAGCTCCGGAATCGTCCGCGACTCTGACTACACGATGGAACAGATGATCCGAGTCGCCAAATCGCTTCGCGTCGATCATGACTTCGCCGGCTATATCCATCTCAAGACAATTCCAAACGCAGCGCCCGAGCTGATCAAGCAGGCGGGACGCTGGGCGGACAGACTCAGCATTAACGTCGAGCTGCCTCGACAAAACGATCTCGATCGTCTCGCTCCAGAAAAAAATCTGGTCCAGATCACGCGCGCGATGGGCGTTGTGCGCGAAGGAATTGCGGAGGCGAAAGAAGATCTTGCAAGTACTCAACGCTCGCGCTCCGCAAGAAAACCCATCTCGTTTTCTCCGGCGGGGCAGGCTACCCAGATGATCATCGGCGCCACCGACGCCACAGACTCGGCGATTCTCGCGGCCTCCTCCTCACTTTATGGCAAGCAACGCCTGAAGCGCGTCTACTACTCGGCATTCAGTCCGATCCCGGACGCCTCGAGCATTCTTCCACCGTCCGCGCCGCCACTTCTCCGCGAACATCGCCTTTATCAGGCGGACTGGCTCATGCGCTTCTACGGTTTTGCAGTGCATGAGCTAACGACGGCGGCGACACCAAATCTCGATCTCGACGTCGATCCAAAACTCTCGTGGGCGCTTCGCAATCGCGATCGCTTTCCTGTCGATATCAACCTTGCTCCGAAGGAAGATCTCCTCCGTATACCGGGAGTGGGAGTTAGAAGCGTCAAACGAATTCTGTCATCGCGGCGCTGGCATCGGTTGCGCCTCGACGATCTCATCCGGCTTCACGTGGCGATATCGCGGGCCATGCCGTTTCTCTCGACCGCCGATTATGTGCCGAGTCGTATTGGGCCTCACTCGGGCGGCCTTGCTGGTTCGGTCAAGGCAAGTCAGCAGCTCGATCTCTGGTCGCGACCTTCCATCTCCGCAGTTACCGGAGAGCTGTGAACGCGGAGCACCAGTCAGTCGGCGATAATTTGGCCAGCTGGAGGGGGGCCGCGCGTGCGTGCGTTGCATGCGATTTCGCGCCAGGCACCATTGCCTGGGACGAGCACGGTGGGGCGGCCATGTTGTTTGGCAGCGACATCGAACCAGGCGAGAAACCAAATGTAGATCTGAAAGTACCACGACGATTTCTATCGCTCGCTGCGACAATTGCCTGTCACCGCGACCCGGAGCGTTGGTCGCTTCTGTACAATATTCTCTGGCGGCTGTTGCACGGGGAGACGCATGTGCTCGAGGTGGCATCGGATCCGCTCATCAGCCGATTGGCAACGATGCTCAAAGGTGTGCGCCGGGCATCGCACAAAATGAAGGCATTCGTTCGTTTCAATGCTATCGACGGTGACCAACCGGATGATCCCGAATTCGTTGCCTGGTTTGAGCCGGCGCATCGTGTCGTCGAGCTGACGGCGCCTTTCTTCGTTGACCGGTTCCGGTCGATGCGATGGAATATCCTGACTCCGGATGGTTGCGCGCGTTGGGATCGTGAAAATCTCGTTCTCGGTCCGGGGATCGAGCGTCATGAAGTTCCGGAGGGCCGGGACACACTCGAAAATCTTTGGCGCACTTATTACTCGGGGATTTTCAATCCCGCTCGCCTGAACACGTCGGCGATGAGAGCCGAGATGCCGAAGAAATACTGGAAGAATCTGCCGGAGGCTTCGTTGATCGAGTCTCTTACGCGCGACGCTCCGGCGCGGATGTCGGCGATGATTGCACAGACATTGCGGCCGCCCGTTGAATTGCCGCTCGATCTGGAAGCGATCGAGTCGGCGACGATTCTTCCTCAATCCCGAGATGACGTAAGCTGGAATCCAGAGTTCGATCCGGGCTGGCGCGAGGCTCGTCGCCGCATTGGAGCGGTTACTCGCCGCGCATCAAACGGAATACTGCACGACGGCTCGCGCGTTCTGTCAGGCGTCGCTGGATGGACCGATCCGACACTGCTCGCAAAGGGCGTTTTTTATCCGGACGATGCAGTAACGGCGGCCGACAGGCTTCGCTTTTATGCGTCGCAGCTTCCGATGGTGGAGGTCGATGCGACGTACTACGCTCTTCCTTCGGAGCAGACATCAACTCGGTGGGTCGAGCGTACGCCGCCGCATTTCAAGTTCAACGTGAAGGCGCATTCCCTGATGACGGGTCACCCCACTGATCCGGCGCGATTGCCAAACTGGTTGAAGGAGGACCTGCCGCTTCGCCTTCGGATCGCCTCCAATGTGTATTCGCACCACTTCAGCGCTGAAGCTCTCGACGAGGTGTGGCGAAGATTTCTTGCTGCGTTGTCTCCGCTTCGCGCGGCTGGAAAGCTTGGCGCAATCATGCTTCAGTACCCACGCTGGTTCAGGCCCTCTCGCGAATCGGCTGGAGAGCTTGCGCAAGCTCGCTTTCGCCTTGGTGACTGGCCGGCGAGCGTGGAGCTTCGACATCGCGAGTGGCTTTCGGAGCGGCTTGCTCAACGAACTTTCGCGGTGTTGCGCAACCTGAATTTCTCATACGTCGCGGTCGATGCACCGCAGGGAATGGAGAGCAGCGTTCCGGCGATTTCGGAAGTGACCAACTCAAATCTTGCGATGTTCCGTTTTCATGGACGAAGAGAATCGACGTGGGAAACCCGCAACGACGAAGTCGCGGAGCGATACAGATATCTGTATGAGCGGAAACAACTCGAGGCATGGATTCCGGCGATCGAGCGCGCGATGGACAAGTCGCTGGAGGTGCATCTCACGTTCAACAACAACAAGTGGAATTATGCGGTGGCCAATGCGGTTGAAATGAACGAGTTGCTGTTGGGCGAGTCTGCGGCTTAGTACGAAAAGCAGTCCCCGGGATGGGTTGTGTACCGTGACGCATTTTGAGTGGGTCGGCATTGAATCGACTCCGCCGATTCAATGCCTCCTCCAAAGGATATCCAAACCAGCTTCGCGGTTGCGGCGTGATCACCCTTTTTTGGCGGTATTAAAGATTCGGTACGCGTCGCTCGCTCGCGCTCGCGCCACTGTTTGATACATGGAGCGCAAGGCGCCCGGAGCGAAGCTCCGCTCCGCGGGAAAAAACGGGTGCGTGCGTCTACTTGAGAGGGAGGAGGGGCTGGGGGTGGTTCGGCGAGCGTCCGCAGGCGAGCGCGGACCGGCGAAACTAAATTTGCATCGGACATCCTGCCGAGCGCCGGTCGGCTCTCGACGAG
>JANYKY010000463.1 GCA_025357975.1 Gemmatimonadaceae bacterium | reverse complement strand
CGATCTGTGACGTAAGAATAAACCAAGCCGCTGCATGCCGCCAGATTTTGATTTTCACATGCAACTACGCTCGCCCTGTCACGCGAAATTCTACTTCAATTCCATTCACTCGATGAATTCAAATAAGCTGCGCTTACTGTCACTCGCTGCGTTCCTTTTCATCGTGCCGGGGCTCGGGTCTGCACAGACAGCATCGCAGGCTCAGGCGCTTCTTCAGTCCAATCCCGACCTCATCAACCAGCTTCGCTCCCGCATCATGACGAGCGGTTTGACTCCCGACCAGGTTCGTGAGCGGCTGACGCAAGAGGGATATCCGGCAAACTTGCTCGACGCCTACCTCTCTGGTGACGCCTCGGGAAATGGAAGCAACAGCGGAAATACCGGCATCGCCTCGACGGGTACGCAGGACGACGTCTTCAACGCGATCAGCGCACTTGGCATTGTCGACACTGTGGACGTTAGCAACCTTCGATGCGCTCAACTCGTCATCGGCAGCGACACGACGGTAACCGCGGCGGACACAGCCCGAATTGGCCGCGCGCAGGCCATTGCGAAGCGGCGCTCGCTCGCCGCCGATTGCGCGCGAAGACGTAGCGCTCTGAAGGGACAGGATAGTGCCCAGAAGGCGCTTGCAGATAGCGGATATACAATCTTCGGTCTCAGCACGTTTCGCGAATCTTCCACACTGTTCGATCCGAATCTCAACGGCCCCGTCGACGCTAACTATCGGCTCGGACCCGGCGACCGCCTCGCCTTGATTCTCACTGGTGACGTGTCCCAGACGTACATGCTCGACGTCACGCGCGAAGGCTTCATTGTGGTTCCACAGGCAGGACAGATCTACGTCGCAAACCTCACCCTCGGCCAACTCGAGGATATTCTCTACCAGCGGCTCGGAAGAGTGTATTCCGGTGTACGCCGAGGGGCCGGAGCGACAACGCGCTTTTCAATCAGCCCTGTAAGACTTCGCAGCAACCAGGTGTTTGTGCTGGGTGATGTTATAAGTCCTGGCAGTTACCGGATTTCGAGTGCCGCTACTGCTCTTACGGCGCTTTACGCAGCACAAGGGCCGACGGACAACGGAACTCTCCGCAACATCCAGATCAAGCGCGGCGGCCGGACGGTCGATATCCTCGACGTATACGATTATCTGATTTCGGGAGATGCCTCCCACGACGTTCGGCTCCAATCCGGCGACGTCATTTTCGTGCCGATCGCACAGCCACGCGTTCGCGTCGTGGGTGAAGTAACCCGTCCCGCGACGTACGAGATTTTGCGTGGTGAGACACTCGCTGATGCAATACGCTTCGCGGGCGGCTTCACTCCGCGCGCGTCAACTCGCCGCGTACAGATCGATCGCATTCTCTCGCCGGCAGACAGGGCGGCGGGCGGCCGCGATCGCGTGACGCTCGATATTTCACCGGTCACCCTTGTCAAGAATGCTGCTGGAGATGTCGCGCTGCGAGCAGGCGACGCCGTCCGAGTGTTTCCTGTGACAGAGCGAGTGCGTAATCGCATTACTGTCGAAGGGAACGTCTGGCAGCCCGGAACGTTCGGTCTTGCACCCGGAATGACCGTGTCGCAAGCGTTGCGCTCTGCCGGTGGCCTCAAGCCTGATTCGTACCTCGGACAGGTTCTGGTTCAGCGCCTGCTGCCTGACTCGACCCGCGTTCAGCTTCACGCAATGCTCGCCGATACAACGGGCCGAGTGATCGGCGATTTCCAGCTTCGCGAAGATGACATCCTTCACATTTTCTCGACTACCGAATTCCGGCCGACTCGCTATGTGGCGATCACGGGCGCGGTGCGGCGCACCGGTCAGGTTCCCTTCCGCGAAGGCATGACCGTTCGCGATGTTGTGCTTCTTGCCGGTGGTCTCGAACAATCGGCCGACCTGACTGCCGCAGAGATTGCGCGGCTTCCAGCCGATCGGCGATCGGGCCTCACCGCGACGACTTTCCGCGCCCCGCTTGACTCCAGCTACATCTTCGAACGGGGTCCCGACGGCAAGTACTTTGGCCCGCCCGGCCTTCCGGCTCCCGCAGGCAACGCGCCCGAGATCAGGCTGCAGCCGTATGACAACGTTCTCATTCTCCGGCAGCCCAACTGGGAGCTTCAGAGAACAGTCGTTGTGTCCGGTGAGGTCAGATATCCAGGCACGTATTCGCTTAAGACCAAAACCGAGAAGGTGGCTGATGTGATCGCCCGTGCTGGTGGTTTGACACCCGAAGCATATGCGGACGGCGTCACGTTCTATCGCGCCAAGGATAGCGTTGGAAGAATCGGCATAGCGCTTCCGGAGATTCTGCGCAACCGCACTTCGCGGGACAATCTTCAGCTGGTAGATGGTGACTCGATCTTCATTCCAAAATTCAACGCTGTTGTGAACGTCAAGGGCGCGGTCAACTCGCCAGTTGCGGTCACGTACGTGCCGGGTAAGGACCTCGAGTATTACGTTCGCGCCGCTGGCGGAATAACCCGCAAGGGAGATCTTCGGTACGCGTACGTAACGCAGCCCAATGGCAAGGTCGAAGCGACGTCGGGCAAGTTCATTTTCCGAAATGACCCGCATCCGAGACCCGGCAGTTCTGTCTTCGTTCCGGTGAAAGATGCGAGCGAACGCGGGTTCGATTACATCGCGACGATCGGTTCACTCGCCTCGGTGGCAGGAAGCCTCATCACTCTCGTGATCGCCTTGCGCAGATAATTTCAGTGCAAGCGCCCGAGCAGGCACCCTCGACTGGCTACCTCACATTCACGAGGTGGGCAGCCGGCGTCGTTCACAGACTGCGGGGTGTGTTGTGGACTGGCGTGGCCGGGCTGGCCCTTGCTCTTCTTTCGACGGTACTCGTGCCCGCGGTTTATCGTAGCAGTGCGTCGTTCGTAGCGAACTCTTCGGGCCAGGCAAAAGTACAGGCTGGGGCGTCGAGCTCGCCGATCAGCGGACTGTTGTCGCAGTTCGGCGGAAGCCTCGGCGGGGATCCATCGGAGTCACCGAATTTTTATCTCGAGCTTCTCTATAGCCGCGAGCTGTTGACTCGAATGCTCGACTCGAAATTTCCCGATCCGCGTACCGATAACCCACGCGATAGCGCGCGTCTTGTCGATATTCTGCGACTTCGCTCTCACGATCCCGCACGGCGGATCGGGAAATTTCGAGTCGAGCATTCGAGTCAACAGCTCGCGGCTATAGAGAAGCTCGAGATAAAAAT
>JANYKY010000430.1 GCA_025357975.1 Gemmatimonadaceae bacterium | reverse complement strand
CATCGATCACCGTTGCAGAGCTCCACTACGGTCTCGAGCGCAGCTCCAATCCTGCGCGAGAACGCGCGGGAGTGGAGAACCTGCTCGCCGCCGTGTCCATCCTGGCGTTCGACAGCAAAGCAGCCGAAGGCTATGGATTATTGCGGCGACATCTCGAGCGGTGCGGTCAGACCATCGGGCAGTTCGATTTACTCATCGCTTCGCATGCGGTGGCGGAAAACGCCACCCTGGTAACGAACAACACACGCGAATTCTCGCGGGTTCCCACACTTGCTCTCGAAGACTGGCTGTAGCGTCACCTGCCGCCGAGTTTGGCAAGGGCGGCACGTATCAGCTCGGCCGCCGACAAACCGCTACCGCCCATATCGAGGGCCGCGCGCACTCCGCGCTCCGCATCGACTGTGGTGTATCCCAGCGATACCAGCGCGCGCATTGCGTCCTCCGAAGATCCTCCCGAAACGCGTGGTCTTCCCGGCTCGTCTTCGCCGCCGATCGAATCGAGCTTGTCCGCCAGGTCGAGAATCAGGCGCTCCGCCTTTTTCTTTCCAACCCTCGGTACACCTTGCAGCGTCGGGATGTCTTTCTCCTGTATTGCGCGCACGAGTCGTTGGGCCGAAAGTGCGGACATCAGCCCGAGTGCGAGCGCCGGGCCGACGCCGTTTGCAGTCAGCAGCTTCTGAAAAAGCCGGCGTTCGAAGAGCGACGAAAATCCGAACAGCTGCCACCCGTCATCCTTCACCACCAGGTGAGTGTGCAACGAGATCTTGTCATTCTGCTTGGGCAGCGTTTCGAAGACGCCGAGGGGAATTTGAAGCTCGTAGGCAACTCCACCTGGCGTCATTACCTCGACGCGATCGATGTCCTTCGAAGAAAGAATTCCCGTTATGTGCGAAATCATTTGCGCATTGAATTTGGGGCCATTGAATCAACCGATGGTACGCCGATTCTCATGATGCAGGCGAGTGCGGCTGCGACGCCATCTGATGCGTCGGCAGGTTGCGGCGGGCTCTTGAGCCGAAGGAGTCGCGTCACCATGAACTGAACCTGATCCTTGGTTGCTGCGCCCGTACCGACGACTGCCTTCTTGATTTCAGCCGGTGGATACTCCGCAATGAGCAAGCTCGCATTTGCGGCGGCAAGAAGAATGACCCCGCGAGCGTGGCCGAGTACGATGGTTGTGCGGACGTTACGCGCGTAGAAAACGTCTTCGATCGCCATCGCATCGGGACTGTGACGCTGAATCAGCTCCACTATCCCATCGTGAATTTCCTTGAGCCGGTTTGCAAGCGTGTCGCGGGCTCGAGTTCTGATGATTCCGCACTCGACGAGGCGAGGTGTTCCCATGCGCTCGCCCTGTACCACGCCATATCCTGTGACCGCTGTGCCCGGATCGACTCCCAGGACGATCATCTGGAGGTCAACCGGTTTCGTCCAGCTCCACATCGCAGTTCGCTGCGACTTTCTGTACATCGTCGAGCTCCTCGAGCTCCTCGAGCAGCCGTACGAGTGATTCAGCCGATTTACCGGAGACGCTGACGAGATTCTTCGGCACTGATGCAAGCTCTGCCTCGACGATCTCATAGCCTTTTGCTTCCAGCGCGCTCTTTACGTTGTGCATGTCGGCGGGATCTGTCGTTATCTCGTAGCGCTCTCCCTCCGCCTTGAAATCCTCTGCGCCAGCATCGAGTGCGGCTTCGAGGGCATCGTCTTCCGGATAGGCCGTCGAGTCGATGTAGAGCAGTCCTTTGCGTTCGAACATCCACGACACCGAGTTCGCGGCCCCGAGGTTGCCGCCGCCGCGGGAAAGTTTGTGGCGAACGTCGGCGACGGTGCGGGTTGGATTGTCCGTGAGCGAGAAGATCAGGATTGCAACGCCACCCGGGCCGTAACCTTCGTACGTGATTTCCTGATAGTCGACGCCCTCGAGATCACCGGTGCCTTTCTTTACAGCGCGCTCGATGTTCTCCTTGGGCATCGATGCGGCCTTCGCTGTATCGATGGCAGTGCGCAACCGCGGATTCCCGGCGGGATCCCCGCCCCCGAGTTTCGCCGCCATCGTGATTTCGCGAATGAGCTTCGTGAAATGCGCGCCGCGCTTCGCGTCGGTTGCGGCTTTGTAGTGCTTGATCTGCTTCCACTTGCTATGGCCGGCCATTGTCTATGCTTTGGTTTGAGATCTGTTGCAGGTCACCCGATCAGGCTTTCGCGATCGAGTTCGCTGACGAGCTCCGTGAGCTCCGCCACGGACGCCTGATCGAGTTGAATTTTTCCGGCTTCAATCAGTATCCGCAATGCTTTCGCTGCAGCCGCTGGATTGTTGGCAGCGACCGCATCTATTGCCGCGAGTACGCCCGTCCGCGTTTGTCCCGGCACCGATTGAGATGCCAGCCATTGACGCGCACTCGACGCCCGCGTGCCCGAATCTGCCGGCGCAATAGAATACGGTGCGATCAACCCGGCCACGAGTCGCGCTGTAACAAAACAAGCGAGCGCCACCTCGCGATCGCCGCCAAGTGATGCTCGGCCCGCATGCGACGCCAGAGCCCGGAATCGAAAGCTCGGAGTACTTAGAGCGAACGGAGGAGGTTGGCCGATCACCCTCGCAATCTAGGCATACCACAGGCACCCGGCTACATTCACCAAACCCATGGCACAGGCCCCAAAATCCATCCTCTGGGTCGACGACGAAGGCGAGCTTCTCGAGTCCCACCGAATCTTCCTGCGCTCCAAGGGCTACGAAGTAGAGTGGGCCAGCAACGCTGACGATGCGGTCGAGATGCTCCGCCGCCGACCTTTCGACATCATGCTTCTAGACGAGCAGATGCCGGGCAAGCGCGGGCTCGAAGCCTATCGCGATGTACGCGAAATAGCTCCCAACCTGCCGGTGGTGATGGTCACGAAGAGCGAAGAGGATACAACACTCAAGGAAGCCATCGGCGCGAACATTCGCGATTATCTCGTCAAGCCGATCAATCCGCGACAGGTGCTGAGCATCGTCACGCAGATTCTTGAAGGTCCGAGGATTCGCCAGCAGGCGGTTGCACGCAGTTTCGTCGAGCGGTTTCGCGCTATCGAGCTCGAGCGCGATATCAATCTCGACTGGCGCGGATGGATCGACCGCTTTGACGAGCTGATGCGATGGGACGTAGACCTTGCTGCCGCCGGCGAAATGGGATTGTACGACTCCCTCCGCGGACTGTATCCCGACATGCACCGCGAATTCGCGGCGTTCATGAAGACGGAGTACCCGAAGTGGCTCAAGAACCTCGAGGGCAACCGGCCTCCGCTCTCAATTGACATCGTCAGCGAATTCGTTCTGCCGATTCTTCAGCGTGACCGTGCAGCCGTCTTTATAGTTGTGGACTGTCTCCGCCTCGATCAATGGCGCGTGCTGGAGCCTCTGCTGGCGCCCTTCTTTGACGTCGAGACGACTCACTATTTCGCTGTTCTTCCAACTGCGACGCCGTATTCGCGAAACTCGCTTTTCAGTGGACTGTTTCCGGGCGAGATCGCCGCGAGGCTTCCTGACTGGTGGGGAAACGCTGACCGCGAAGACGAGTCTCTGAATGCGCATGAGCGAGAGCTGCTCGAGAGTCACCTGAACGAAATCGCGGGTCCGACTCATGTTCGTTATCAGAAGATCTCCACTGCTGCTAATTCCGACGAGCTCGAGCGGCACCTCGGCACCGCAATCGGAAGCGAAGGCGTCAGCGCGTTCGTCTTCAATTTCGTCGATCTGCTCACCCATGGCCGTAGCGAATCGCAAATCCTGTACGAAGTCGCTCGTGACGAGATCGCCCTGCGACAAATCACTCGGCAGTGGTTCCAGCGCTCAGCCCTGTTCAGCGTTCTCAAGGAAGCGTCGCGCCGGAAAATCTCCGTTCTGCTCACCACGGATCACGGTTCGATCCACTGCAATACGCCGGCGACGGTGTTTGCCAAGCGCGACGCGACCGCAAATCTCAGATACAAGTTCGGCGAAGACCTGCGGGCAGAACGGCCCGAGCAGGCACTGATGTTCTCCAATGAAGATGATCTTCGCCTGCCGCGGCGTGGTGCCGGCGGAAACACGCTGCTCGCGACCAACGATTGCTTCTTTGTCTACCCCACAAAGCTGCGCGAGTATCAGAGCCGCTACCGAGGATCGTTTCTTCACGGCGGAGTGACGCCTGAAGAAGTCATTCTTCCGCTCGCTCTGCTGACACCGAGGGGCTAGAGTGTCGGTCTACGGGCGGTTGTACCCGTACGTGCGTCCACACAGCTGGCGAATGGCAGGGGCGATCGTGACGAACATCGTCGCGGCGGTACTCGATGCCTGCTCGCTCGCGCTCTTGATACCGTTCTTGAATACGCTGTTCAATCAGGCACCGATATCTCTCGGCGGTGGCGGATTGAGCAAGCTCCTGCGCTCGACTGTCGGCCTGATGCTCGACCCCTCGGACAAGATGGGTTCGCTTCGCAACGTGATCCTCATTGTGATCACACTGATGGTGGCGAAGAATCTTCTGTTGTGGCTCGCAGGGCAGCTCGGGGCAAGTTTGCAGGAGTACGTGACGCGAGATCTCCGCACGGCGGTATACGGTCACATTGCTCATCTGCCGCTTGGATACTTTCAGCGAACGAAGACGGGGCAGATTTTGTCTCGCGTCATCACTGACACTTCCGAGACCAGGCTGATTCTCACTCAGCTGGTGACGTCCTCCCTGCAGAACGCGGCTCTGATCGTGAGCTACGTGGTGTTCCTGTTCCTGATCTCGTGGAAAATGACGCTGATGGCGCTCGTCATCGTCCCGGTACTGGGCTTGGTTCTCACACCAATTCTCCAGAAACTTCGGAAAGGCAACCGTCGTCGCGGAAATCAGCATGGCGAAATGACGAGCGTCGTGCAGGAGACTGTGAGCGGCATCCGGCTCGTGAAGTCGTTCGGGGCCGAGCAGGTGGAGGAGAACAGGTTCGCGGTTGCCAGCAATCGCTATGCGAATTTGACCGTGCGCCTGACGCGCATCTCGAATCTTGCAGCTCCAATAACCGAGATTATCGGCACGAGCATCGCTACGGCCCTGCTCTGGCTCGGTGCGCGGCAGGTCCTCGTCAGCCACTCGATGTCTGGTGCTGACCTGATCGCATTCCTGCTCTACGCGCTGAGAATGCTGCAGCCGCTCAAGCAGCTTTCCCAGATGCCGACCACCGCGCAGGCATCTCTTGCTGCGGCAGAGCGTCTGTTCGAAGTGATGGACACACCATCAGAGTCCCAGACGGACCTCGGCACACGAGACAGCGCAGCATTTGATCGCGATGTGCGCTTTGAGCGTGTCGGATTCTCATATGGTGACGCTCCTGTGCTTTCGAACATCTCGTTTGTGGCGTCCAAGGGAGAGGTCATCGCGCTTGTTGGCGCCAGCGGTGCCGGAAAGTCGACGCTGGTGGACCTGATTCCGCGATTTTACGACGTGAAGTCGGGCGCTATTCTGGTCGACGGCGTGGACACTCGTGAGTACCGGCTGCCTGCACTGCGCCGCCTGACGGGGATCGTCAGCCAGGACACTGTTTTGTTCAACGACACGGTTCGCAACAACATCGCGTACGGCACCGGCGTCACGTACACGGATGAGCAGGTGGAAGCGGCTGCGCGGGCCGCGAATGCGCACACATTTATTGCCGAGCTCCCGGAGGGATACGCGACGGTTCTGGGTGAAAGAGGAACCCGGTTGTCGGGCGGGCAGCGGCAGCGGCTGGCGAT